>VGRB01000473.1 GCA_016875475.1 Deltaproteobacteria bacterium | reverse complement strand
GGGAGGAGCGAGCGTCGGCACCCCCGCCGTGGCCGCCTGATCCGCGAGGAACGGCGCGAGGTACGCGAGGTCGAAGCGGCCCGCGGCCAGCACGGGCGCGAGCGCGGCCGGCTCGTGGAAGAGTCGGTACGGCAGGTCCACGCCGAGCGCGTCGAGGTTCCTGCGCACCCGCTTGTGGACCTCCGGCCGGTCCCGCTCCTGGATCAGCACCTCGATCTTGAAGCCCAGCTCCAGCAGGAGGGGCAGGTCGCACAGGCCCTCGCGTGCGAGCAGCTCGGGCCGGAAGTCGTGGTGCGACCCGATCCCGTAGGCTAGGCGACGCCCGCCGATGCGCGACCGCGCGCGCCACAAGGCCGGGACCGCGGCCGCGCGGGCCGGGAGCGCGGCCGTCGCCGCGACCGCGTCCCGCTTCGTCATCGCGCCGATCGCGGCGTAGAACCGGTCGGTCCACTCGACGCCCGACGGCGCGGGGACCTCGCGCAGGCGCATCCCGAACCAGCGCATGCGCCGGGCGAGCTTCGGGAAGACCGCCAGGTCCGGCGCGACCGCGGTCACCGCGCGGGGCAGGCTGCGCCAGTCCTCTGCCGTCGCCCCGGCCGGCACGGCCGCGCCGAGCCTGAGCCCGATCCTGCGGAGGACCTCGGCCGCCTCCAGGCACAGGGTCCTCGTCCCGCCCGCGTCGCGCGACGGCCACGTCGCGAGACCGACCAGGCTGACCGCGTCGGGGTCCCGGGCGTGCGGCTCGTGGAAGACCCGGAGCAGCAGGTCCGCGACCTCGTCCGCGACCGCGGCCTGGGTCACGGGCTTCAGCCCGCTCGTGCGCACCGGCAGGATGGACGCCCCGGTCTCGGCCGCGACCGCCTCGCACACCGGGCCCGGGTCCGCGCCGATCATCTCGGTGGTGCACGGCCCCCGCGCCGCGAGCGCGCGGGAGCGGCCGGCCGCCACGACCGCGCGCAGGCACTGCTCGAGCCGCGCCTCGGCCGCGCCCGCGACCACGTCCGTCTCGCGGAGCGCGGTCGTGTAGAACCGCCAGCGGGGCAGAGCGAGGAACTCCGGCTCCAGCCGGGCGAAGGCGTTGGCGCAGTCGCGCTCGCCGAACAGGACCACGGCCACGTCCGCGTCCAGCCGCGCGAGCCATGCCGCGAACCCGGTCATGGAGCAGCCGGGCTGCGCGAGGTCGCCCGCGGTGCGGGCGGCGGGCCGGCAGGCAGGCGGGGCACCGGTGTCGGGGTCCGTCGTCATCGGAGGAAGTCTACCATCTCCGGTCGGGCAGGGGCCGGGTACGGGCTCGGGTACGGGTACGGGGATGGGGACGGCGACGGGATCGCGCCGCATGACAGCACAATCCGTTCCGGGAGATTCCCCGCCCGTGACCGGCCGTCCCTTCATCACGGCGGGCCGCGCCGCGAGGGCGCCCCGCGATGCGCCGCAACCTCCCTGTGCGTGCGCGGCCCGAGGCCGGAGCGGGCGGGGGCGGGCTCGGGCTCGGGGACGGGGCGTGCGACAATCGAGGAAGGCTTGGGGGCTGTAGGAGGACCGGATGGGAGTCGCGTGGGTGCTCATCGGGATCGGCGCCGGGCTGGCGGCGCTCGCGGCCGTCGGGGACGCGTCGCCGATCGCGGTGCTGGAGGCGGCCTGGGCCCGGGCGGTACTCGGCGTCCCCGGGCTGCTCGCGCTCGCCGCCGGCGTTTCCGTCGCGCTCCGGGCACGGCCCCGCACGCGGGTGCAGGCGGCGGCGCAGGACGAGGTGGACGCGGCCGTGCGCGACCTGCGGCCGGCGAACCGGCGGCTCGGCGCGCTCTGCCTGGTGGCGGCGGCCGGCGTCGTTGCCGGGCTCGCGGCATCGTGGGTCGCCCCGGACGGCGGGATCCGGGTGACCGGCCTCGGGACCGCCCTCTTCGTCGCGGCCGCCGGCGTGCTCGCGATGCTCGGGGGCGTGATGGTCTGGGACCCCTCCGAGGCGCTCCGCCTGGAGAGGCTTCGGGGCGGCGACGGCCTGAAGGGGACCGCGACCGTCCGAAAGGTCGTGGACGTGCCGCTTCCGATGAAAGGGGGGCACCGTCCGGCCGTGTGGCTGGACCTGGAGGTCGCCCTCGATGGACGCGCCGCGTTCCGGGTGCGGCGTCGCGAGGACGTCCCCGCAGCCGGGCGCGAGGCGCTCTTCGCGGGCGCGACCTTCCGGGTCGTCGCCGACCGGGTTGACCCGGCCCGGTTCGTGATGGAGTGGGACCTGCGGTGACAATGCCAGCGAGAATGGAGGTCCGTCGCGAGGCGAGGCGGATCCGGAGCGGATCCAAGGAGCGGGGGGGCAACAATCGCCTGAGCGTATCTGTAGATACGCGACTGGCGATTGGGGGCCCCGCGACGCCGGAGCCGCCCGGAGGCGCCCGCCGCAGCAGGACCGGAATTCTCGCTGGCATTGTGAGCCGACGGGTACGGGGAATCCCCCCGCTACGGCACCGGCCCGTTCGAGATCGTGAGGGTATAGGAGGCCTCGCCGCAGGTCGCGGCCACGCCGCCGGTCCGGAACACGCGGACGTAGAACGTGGTGGAATCGTCCAGGCAGTACCGGACGTTGCGGAGCGAGTCGGAACACTGGACCGAGTTGTCGTTGGCGAGCCCGCCGCAACACGTGTCCATCTCGGGGGGGCTCTCCAGCTGGCACTCGCCCGGCCGGCAGCAGGACCAGAGCGGCGACCCGGCCACGGGCGCGGAGATGCACGGGCTCGCGCCGATGCGGTTGTCCACGTCCGTGAAGTCGGTGAACCAGTCGGCGCCGTCCACCATCGAGTTGGTCGGGCACATCGGCGACGACCCGGCGGCGCATGACCCGCGATAGACCTGCGCGCGCACCATCTGGTTCCCGGTAAGGGCCACGCGGAAGTGGTAGGAGTCGGCCCCCGGCGCGTCGAAGTCGCCCGCGTCCGCGCCGTCGGTCACGCTCACCTTGTACCAGTCGGAGTTGACGTCCGGCAGCAGGCGCCCCGCGATCGACCGGCTCGTCCCGGAGTCGGTCAGCGTGCCCATGTCCGCGGCCGCGGCGCACGACGTGTTCGTCCCGCCGGACCCGTCCTCGGCGCACTCGCACCCGTCGGTCGCGACGCGGTTCACGTCGTAGTACCCGGCGTCGCACGAGGCCGAGCACGTCCCGGCCGCGCACACCGGGGTGCCGTTCGCCACCGGCCCGCACATGGACAGTGGCGTCGCCTCGTCCGTCTGGCCGTCGCAGTCGTCGTCGATGCCGTTGCACGCCTCGGGCGCGTTCGGACGGATCGCGGCGTTCATGTCGTTGCAGTCGCCCGGCGCCGGGGCGCGGTACTGCCCGGACGGCCCGCACTGGCACACGGGGTTCCCGACGCCGTAACCGTCGTTGTCGAAGTCCATCCAGTAGTTGGCACACGTCGAACCCGCCTCGTCGACCTCCCCGTCGCAGTCGTCGTCGACGAGGTTGCAGACCTCGGTCGCGCCCGGGTAGATCAGGCTCGACCCGTCGTTGCAGTCGCCGCCCGCGAGCGCCGTGTAGGGGACGATCGCGTCGCACAGGCACTTCGGCGCAGGCGTCTGCGCGCCGAACCCGTCACCGTCGGAGTTGAAGAAGTACGTCTCGTAACCGTCGATCCCGCAGGAGCCGACCGTGCGCTCCTCGTCCGTCGACGCGTCGCAGTCGTCGTCGAGCGAGTTGCACTTCTCGGTCGCGCCCGGGTTCCGCGCCCCGTCCTGGTCGGCGCAGTCGCCCCCCCGGAGCGCCGTGTACGAGCC
>VGRB01000472.1 GCA_016875475.1 Deltaproteobacteria bacterium | reverse complement strand
GGGGCGTGGCGGTTGACGGAGGACGAGCGCGAGATGGTCCGCCACCGCCTTGACGAAGCAGTCAGGTCGCGGCTCGCCGCGGTGGACGGCCAGGTCGTCCGCGTCGTGGAGCGGTGGGACCGCGAATTCGCCCGGGTCGCGGACGGCATCGTAGCCGCCGACTCGGCCGCGGTGCGCGAGACGGTCCGGCGCTCGCGGGGCGTCCGTCAGGTCTTCGTGCTCGACCCGGCGGGCCGGATGGTGCACCCGCCGCCGGCGGGTCCGCGGACACCGCCGGAGGATGAGTTCATCGAGCGGACCCGGGCGATATGGGAAAGGCGGGAGACGTTCGCGCGACCGAGGGACGGGGGGGGGACGGGGGAGCAGGGGTGGCATGCCTGGTATTGGGGCAGCGGGCTGAACCTGATCTGGTGGCGACGCGACGAGGCCGGGCGCGTCACCGGAGTCGAGGTGGATCGCGTCGCCCTGCTCGCGGACGTGCTCGGCGAGCTGCCCGCGACCGACCCGGACAACCCGGCGACCCCCGACGGCCGGATCGACCTCGTGGATGCGAACGGCGCGGTGCTCTACACGTGGGGCCGGCGCGAGCCGGCCGACAGCGATCCCTCGCCGACCGTCTCACGCGATCTTTCGCCGCCGCTCGCCTCGTGGAGACTGGATCACCATCCCGCGCCGGGCGAGGCGGAGGACGCGCTCGGGGGCGGGCTGCTGGTCGGCGCGCTGTCGGGTGTGGGGGCGCTTGCGTTCGTGCTGGCGGCGGTGGCCGCGTGGCTGGTGCGCGAGTCCGGCCGCGCGGCGCGCGAGGCGGAGGCCCGCGTCACGTTCGTCAACCAGGTGTCGCACGAGCTGAAGACGCCGCTCACGAACATCCGGATGTACGCGGAGCTGCTGGAGGAGCGGCTGGAGGACGAGGACGAGGCGACGCGAGGCTACGTCGGGGTGATCACGTCGGAGAGCCGGCGGCTGAGCCGGCTGATCGGCAACGTGCTCTCGTTCGCGCGGCAGGGCAGGGGGCGGCTCGCGATCCGGCCCGCGCCGGGGCGCGTGGACGACGTGATCGCCGGTGTCATCGGGCAGTTCCGGCCCGCCCTGCGCGCGCGCGGCGTCGAGGTGACCGCCAGCGGCGGCGCGCCCGCCGAGGTGATGGTGGACGGGGACGCGCTCGGGCAGGTGGTGGGGAACCTCCTGTCGAACGTGGAGAAGTACGGGGCGTCGGGCGGGGTCGCCGAGGTGTCGACGCGGCAGGACGGGCGGACCACGACGGTCGAGGTCGCGGACCGCGGGCCCGGCATCCCCGCGTCGCAGCGCGAGAAGGTGTTCGAGCCGTTCCACCGGCTGTCGAGCCGCGTGGCCGACGGGGTGACCGGGACCGGGATCGGGCTGTCGATCTCGCGCGACCTCGCGCGGCTGCATGGCGGTGACCTGACCGTGGTGCCGTGCGACGCGGGGGCGCGCTTCCGGCTGGTCATCGACACCCCGCCCGCGCCGGGAGGTGCCGCATGAAGGTCCTGGTCGCCGAGGACGACGCCAACATCCGCAAGGGGCTGGTCGACATCCTGGAGGGGGAGGGGTACCGGACCGTGGAGGCGGCGGACGGGACCGAGGCGCTCGCGGTGTTCGACCGGGAGGTGCCGGACCTCGTGCTGCTCGACATCATGATGCCCGGCAGGAGCGGCTACGACGTGTGCCGGGAAGTGCGCCGCAGGGGCTCCGAGGCGCCGATCATCTTCGTGTCCGCGAAGTCCGAGGAGATCGACAAGGTCGTCGGCCTGGAGCTGGGGGGGGACGACTTCGTCGTCAAGCCGTTCGGCGTGCGCGAGGTGGTGGCCCGGATCCGCGCGGTCACGCGCCGCTGCTTCGCGCGCAGGCCGCACGTGGACCTGCCCGCGCCGTTCGCGATCGGGGACCTCGACGTGTCCCCCGCGGAGCTGCGGGCGCGCCGCGGCGACGTCGCGATCGATCTGTCGCTGCGCGAGGTCAGGATCCTGGACCTCCTGGCGCGCAACCGCGGCAGGGTGCTCGACCGCGACACCCTGTTCAACCACTGCTGGGGCCTGAACTACTTCCCCGCGAGCCGCACGCTCGACCAGCACATCAGCAGGCTCCGGAAGCGCATCGAGCTGGACCCCGCGAACCCGCGCATCATCCGGACCGTCCACGGCCTGGGGTACCGGTACGACGGGTAGCCTTCCCCGGATCCCCTACGCCCCCGTGTGTTGACGGAGCGCACGGCTCCGGTCGAAATCCCCCTGCGCGGCCGCGTGCGGCGACGTCCGCACGATGGCCTGGTGCCAGTCCGTGTCCCGGGCGACCGGTCGCCACCCCGACGCGCGCGAGGTGCACTCGCGGATCCGGTGCGCGTGGTAGACGCCTCCCGGGGAGTCGTGTAGAAGCGTGGAGCCTGGCGGGCAAGGGCACGGGCACGGGTACCGGTACGGGGGAGACGCGGAGGCGGCGATGGGAGGGTTCGGCGGGAAGGTGGTCCTGATCACCGGCGCGTCGTCGGGGATCGGCGAGGCGCTGGCCCGGGAGTTCGCCCGCGAGGGCGCGTCGCTGGTGCTCGCCGCCCGGCGCGAGGACCGGCTGCGCGCGCTCGCCGACGACCTCTCGAAGACCGGCACCAGGTCGGTCGTGGTCGCGTGCGACGTCACGCGGGACGGCGACGTGGACAAGGCGGTCGCGGCCGGACGCGAGGCGTTCTCGCGGATCGACGTGGCAATCGCGAACGCCGGGTTCGGCGTCGCCGGTAGGTTCGAGCGGCTCGCGCTCGACGACTACCGCCGCCAGTTCGAGACCAACGTGTTCGGCGTGCTGCGCACGGCCTGGGCCGCGCTGCCGTCGCTGAAGGAGACCCGCGGCGCCCTCGTCCTGGTCAGCAGCGTGGCCGGCTACATCGCGGCACCGGCGACCTCCGCCTACTCGATGAGCAAGTTCGCGGTCCGGGCGTTCGCCAAGGCCGTGTCCGCTGAGCTGGAGCCCGCGGGAGTGGCCGTGGTGCTGGTCAACCCCGGGTTCGTGGACAGCGAGATCCGGAAGGTCGACAACCAGGGCCGCCTCCACCCGGACGCGAAGGACAGCGTGCCCGCGTGGCTCCGGGTGCCGGCGCCGGCGGCCGCCCGCCAGATCGTGCGCGCCGTCGCGTGCCGCCGCCGCGAGGCCGTGATCACCGGGCACGGCAAGCTGCTGGTGGCGGCCGAGCGGCTGATCCCCGGCATGATGGCATGGGCGGTCCGCCGCACGGGTGCGAAGCGGAAGGACCCCGGCCGCAATGCCTCTTCCGGAAGCCGGTACTGATCCCGGAGGCGGGAGGGGACAACTACCGCCGGCCGTGACCGAGCACGCGGGCGACCTCGGCCAGCAGGTCGGACAGGCGGTACGGCTTCACGCACACGCCGTCGAACCCCTCGTCGCGGGACCTCGCCATCACGGGGTCGTTCGAGTAGCCGCTCGACACGATCGCCTTGCAGCCCGGGTCGATGGCGCGGAGCTTCAACACGGCCTCCCGGCCGCCCATGCCGCCGGGGACGGTCAGGTCCACGATCGCGAGGTCGTACGGCCGCTTCTCCCGGAGCGCCCGCTCCCACGCGGCGACGGCCTGCTCGCCGTCCGGGGCGCCGTCCACCTCGAAGCCCGCGCGCCCCAGGACCTCGCCGAGCATCTCGCGGATCACCGGCTCGTCGTCCATGACCAGGACGCGCCCGCGCCGGTCCACCGCGGTCGGGGCGCGGACCGAGGGCGAAGTGGGGCTCGCGCCGGGCTGCGCCGGGAGGGG
>VGRB01000471.1 GCA_016875475.1 Deltaproteobacteria bacterium | reverse complement strand
CAAACGATCCAGCCGGCCGGCCCCGAGGCCGGGGTCGAGGCCCTGTGGACGCCCGTGCTGAACGCGCGCATCGGCACGTCCGGCTGCCAGCCGAACTGCGTCGCGTGCGGTCGCGTCTGTCCCACCGGCGCGATCGAGCGGTTCTCGATCGACGAGAAGCTCGGCCGCGGCGAGTTCGAGGCGGACGGCCCGATCCGCGTCGGCACCGCGTTCGTGGACCGGGGGCGCTGCCTGCCCTGGGCGTTCGACCGGCCGTGCATCGTGTGCCAGGAGACGTGCCCGACCAGCCCGAAGGCGATCCGGCTGTCCGACCGGACGGTCGCGGACGCGGACGGCGGGGAGGTCGTGCTCCGGCGCCCGGTGGTGGACCCTGCGCTCTGCAACGGGTGCGGCATCTGCGAGCACGAATGCCCGGTGTCGGGGCTGAGGGCGATCCGCGTCACCGCGGAGAACGAGAGTCGGAGCCGCGACCGTCGCCTCCTGCCGGGGGCTTCACGGCCGGCGTCGAGATCGGGGTGACGCGGGGGCCCGGCGGGCGCCCCGCGGCCGCGGGCGTCCTGCCCGTCGGCGAGCGCCCGGTCGCCGGCAGCGGCCTGGTGGTCCGTCCGGCAGTCCGCGTCGCGGTGCGGGGCGTGGGCCGCTCCGGCCGCGCAGGCGACGCCGTGAGCGGGACCCCGGGTACGGGCCGTCCCATCATCTGCCGGATCCGCTCGGACCGGTCGAACATCTCGAGCTTGTCGAACACCACGATCGCGTTCAAGCGGTGCCTGAGCGCGGCCTCGCGGTCGCCCCGCGCCTCGATCAGGTCCGCGATCGCCTGGTGCGCGTAGCCGATGCCCGGCGTCAGCGCCCGGTCGCGGCCGGCGGTCAGCAGGCAGGCCTGGAACTGGCGCTCGGCCTCGTCCGGGCTGTCGAGCCCCGTCAGGGCCTTGCCGAGGTTCAGCAGGGCGACCCGCTCGCCGAGCACGTAGCCGATCCGCCGGTTCAGGGAGATCGCCTTCTGGGACAGGTCGCGCGCGTTCCTCCAGTCCTTGTTCACGAGCGCCAGGTGGGCCAGCGCGGTCAGGCACTGGGCAACGCCCATCGAGTCGCCCATCTGCTCGCGGATGGCGAGCGCGCGCACGACCGCCTCGCGTCCCTCCTCGATGCGCGACAAGGCGACGAGGCAGCTCCCGAGGTTCGCCAGGTGACCGGCGAGCCCGCGCGCGAACCCGGTCTGCTCGCACAACCGGACGCCCTCGCGGAACACCTCGGCACACTCGGCCCACCGCTCCATCTCGTGCAGCTTGGCGCCGTGGAAGAACAGGGCCTCGGCGCGCTCGGCGAAGTCGCGCGGGTCGGTCAGGATCGCGAGGGCCTTGTCGATGTGCGAGAACGCCTCGTCGGCCGACCCCATCTTGCGCATGATGCGGCCGTACATCAGGTGGATCAGTCCCATCGTGCGGGTGTCCCCGTCCTGGCGGACGAGGTCCTCCGCGGACCGCACCAGCGCGTGCGCGCCGGCGTTGTCGCCCGGGATCATCCGGATCTCGGCCAGTCGAAGCATCGCGTTCGCGGCGCGGTGGCGGTCGTTCCGCTCGAGGCAGAGCTTGATCAGCCCCTCCAGGATCGCGCGCGCCTCGTCGTGCTCGCGGAGCGCCTCCGCCAGCCTCGCCTGCAGCTCGATCGCGCGCAGCCCCTCGGGCGACGAGGTGTCGATCTGTCCCCGCCCGCGGAATGCCTCGAGCCGCTGCCTGGCCTCCGAGAGTTCCCCCCCCGCGAAGAAGATCTCGATCAGCGCCAGCAGGACGCGTCCGGCGCGCGGGTCGCTCGGGAGGCCCATCCGCTCGAGGCAGGTCTCCGCCTTCAGGAACAGCACGCGCGCGTCCCGGAAGCGGGAGTCCTCGAGCACGGCCTCTCCCGCCATCAGCAGGTAGTCGGTCGCGCGATCGAAGAAGCCCGCCGCGAAGTAGTGCTCGCCGAGGTCGGCCGCCACCCGGCCCGGGTCGTCCGCGTAGGACTTCTCGAGCACCTGCGCCGCGAACAGGTGGAGCCGCGCGGTCGCATAGTCGTGAGCGTCGGACAGGACCGCGTCGCCCATCACCGGGTGGGCGAGGACCAGGAAGTCGTCGTCCGCCCACGGCACGCGCGTCAGGAAGCCCTCCTGGACGAGGCGGTCCACCAGGACGTCGAGGGGCCCGCACAGGTCGCGGCGGCCTTCCAAGTCGCACATCGCGAACACCGTGTCGAGCGCGGCCCACTGGCCGAGCACGGCGATGCGCGTGACGAGGTCGGCGGCGAGCGCCCCGTCGGGGGGCTGGCGGCGGAGTCCGTCGATGCGCGCCTCCAGCAGGTCCATCAGGGCGGGGGGGATCGCGGTGTCGGCCCCGGCCACCTGGCGGACGAGGCCGTCGGACAGCCGGATGGCGTCGCTCGTGCCGAGGTGCCGGCACATCTGGACCGCGAAGAGCGGGTTCCCGGCCGCGGCCCGGCGGACGAGGCGGTGGACGCCGGCGTCGCACGGTGCCGGGCACATGCTGTCCACGAGCTGGTCGATCTCGCGGTCTGCGAGCCGCGACAGTCTTGCGAGCTCTCCCTTCTCCCGGGCTGCAGCCGCGGCCTTGAAGACGTGGATCTGCTCCTCGTCCCGCGTGGGGGGGCGCGACGTGAGCAGGAGCAGGACAGGGGCCGGAGCGACCTCCATGGCGCGGCGGAAGCGATCGATGAAGGCGCAGGACGGGGAGCCGGCCAGGTGGAAGTCGTCGATGTGCAGGGCGATCCTCGACTGGCGCGCGAGCAGCCGCAGGACGTGCTCGACCGACGCGGCGAGGTAGTCCGAGAACGCCTCCCGGTCCGACCGAAGCAGCCCGAAGGCAGCGGGGCCCGGGTAGAGGAGGTCCATCACGCCCTCGACGAGCGGGTTCGGCGTCCTGCCCTCGGCCGCGGCGGCGGACAGCAGCACGACGGCCTCGCGGACCTGGTCCTGCGTCCGGTCGGACACCCCGAGAAGCTGCCCGACCGCGGCGCGCCACGCGCCCATCATCGACGCGTGCGCGGCCGCGGTGGCGGACGCGGTCCTGAAGCCGGCCTCCGCCGCGGACTTCAGGAACTTCGTGCCGAGGGTGGTCTTGCCCGAGCCCTCCTCGCCGACGAGCCAGACGATCCCGCCCCACCCGGACGACGCCTTGCCGAGCGCGTCGCGCAGGATCTGGTGCTCCTTGCGGCGCTCCACGTACGCCGGGTCGCGCAGCAGGAGCGTGCGAGGGCCGGCCTCGAACCAGCCGCGGTCCTCGACGGGGGCCGACTCGCGGACCCCCTCGGCGCCGCGGCCGTTCCCGGAGCGCGACGGGAGGATCTGACGGAACCGGTCCACCACCTCGCGGGCGCTGCGCGGGCGCTGCTCCGGCGTCTTGGACAGCAGGCGCAGGAGGAGGTCGTCCAGGCCGCGGGGGATGCGCACGTTGCGCTTCGCGATGCTGATCGGGACCGGGACCGCCGACAGGTGGGCCTCCCACACGTCCGGGCCGGTGAAGGGCGGCTCGCCGACGAGCAGCTCGTAGGTGATCGCGCCGAGCGCGTACAGGTCGCTCCGCGCGTCCACGCCGCGGCCGCGCACCTGCTCGGGGCTCATGTAGAGCGGGGTGCCGGCGGTCCGGCCGCCCGAGAAAGCGGACCTCAACGTCGGGCGTGCCGGGACGCAGATGCCGAAGTCGAGCAGCTTGACGAAGTCCTGGGACCCCTCGGTCTGGACCAGGAAGATGTTCGCGGGCTTCAGGTCCCGGTGGACCAGCCCGGCCTCGTGGATGGCGACCCC
>VGRB01000470.1 GCA_016875475.1 Deltaproteobacteria bacterium | reverse complement strand
ACGCTCGCTCAGACGGTGCGGATGGTCCTGTCGTTGGGCCTGTCCGGCGTGCCCTACACCGGCGCCGACGTGGGGGGGTTCGGAGGCAACCCGACGCCGGAGCTGTTCGTGCGCTGGTTCCAGGCGGCCTCGTTCATGCCGTTCTTCCGCGTCCACTCCGCGTGGTTCGTCGGCCGGCGCGAGCCGTGGCGGTTCGACGACGCGACGCAGGCCGTCCTGGCCGACACGCTGCGGACGCGGGCGCGGCTGATGCCCTACCTGTACACGCTCGCGGCCTCGGCGCACCGGACCGGCCACCCGCTCTGCCGGCCGATCGGGTGGCCGGACTCGCCCGACCCGGCGGCCTGGGCCGTGGACCACGAGTTCCTGCTCGGCGACGCGATCCTGGTCGCGCCGGTGCTCGAGCCGGGCGCGACGACGCGGGAGGTGATCCTGCCGGCGGGCCGCTGGCACCTCCTGTGGGACGACGCCGCGGCCTTCGACGGCCCCGGCACCGTGACGGTCCCCGCGCCCGCCGACCGCATCCCAGTGCTGGTCCGGGCCGGGTCGGTCGTGCCGATGAACGAGGACGGCCGCACGGTGCTCCACGTCTGGCCGCCGGCGGACCCGGGCGGGGCGGCCGCGTCCCGGCCGGAGCGCGCGGCGGAAACGTCCGGGCCGGATTGCGCGGCGGGTGCGTCCGGGCCGGAGGGCGGCGGCGACCTGTACTCCGACGCGGGCGACGGCTGGGGCGCGTGGCGCGTCGACCGCTTCCGCGTGCGCCGCACCGGCCCCGCGACGTGCGAGGTCACGCGCACGGGCGCGGGCGACTTCCCCTTGCCCGACGGCGGGTTCGCAATCCGGATCCGGGGCGTGTCCCCGCCCCCCCCGCTCGTCGAGGGGGGGGCGTTCGAGCGGATCGAGGTGTAGGCCCGACATGGGCCCGACCACGGAACCCGCATCGTCACGCGGCGATGTCCACCGGGAGGATCCGTCCTCGCATCAACTCCGCCGCGTAGGCCAAACAGGCCTGGATATCTTCCCGGGAGAGAGCCGGGTGGCCGCGAGGATGCCGTCGGGTGTCTCGCCGTTCCATGGTATCGTCCCCCGGGTTTCGATACCGGAGGGACCATGAGGCTCGTTGCCAGAACTGCGGCCGTCGCCCTTGCGTGCGCGGCAGGTTGCGCGTCGGACGGGTCGGACGGCGGCGCGACGCCCGGCACGGCCGAGATGGTGCCGCTGTACCTCTCCGCTGCGAGCGCGCTCCACCACTGCGTGGGCCGTCACTTCGGCCGGGAGCTGTTCGGAGACCAGCCGATGGTCCCGCTGATCATGCAGATTCAGGGCGAGAAACGAGGTCAGCTCGCCGCCTCGTTCACATGCGTGGTCGAGGCCGCTAACTGTGACGACGCCCGCGCGTGCATGTCCGAGATGGGAATGACCTCGATCCCGACCTCGTCCTGCACGAGCGGATGCAAGGGCGCGGTTGCAACGGATTGCGAGTACGGCGTCCGGATCGACTGCTCGATGGCGGCAGGGCTTCTCTGGGGAGGCGATCGGTGCGTGGAGGTCGAGGGATCTCCGCCCCGCTGCGCCCTCGGCACGTGCGACGCGAACATCGAGTACGTCCATGCCTGCCATGGGACGAAGGCCACGACCTGCCACGACGGCACGCTGACCGGCGTCGACTGCAGCGAACTGGGCCAGAACTGCGTTTCCGACGCCGTCAACTACGCCGATTGCTCGGGCGTCGCGCTCGACTGCTCGCAGGTGGCGCCGGGGATGGTGCGCAACGACCGGGTGGACTCCGAGGTCTGCCGCATGCCCGAGGGGAAGGAGGAGTGCTCGAATGAGCCGGGCTCCGACCCGGATGCGTGCGCGGACCCGTCGCACCCGGTCGCGTGCTACAGCGGCAAGAGGTTCACGCTGGATTGCTCCCACCACCCGGGCTGGTGCTGCTCCCCGTCGGAATGAACCCTCCCTCGCGAGGGAGCGTTCACTCCGGCGTGCAGGCGACGCCGTCCGCGCCGTCCGCGCCGTCCGCGCCGAGCGCGCACTCGAACCGCCCGTTCGCGGCGCGGATCGCGATGCCGCCCTGGATCGGCGTGACCACGAACGTCGCCCCGGCGAGGTCGATCAGCACGTCCACCCCCCCGCCCGCGACGAGCGCGTCCGCGTGGAGCCTCCCGATTGCGCCGATGCCCGCGACCGTGTCGGCGATCTCGCCGGAGACCGTGACCGATTCCGCGCCGTTCTCGATCAGGGAATGGGCGACCCCGTCGAGCGTGTCGGCCTCGACGACGCAGCGCGTGATCGCGAGCCGCCAGTACCCCGCGAGGTCGTCGATGGCGGATTCGGCGTCGATCCTGACCTCGCCCCCGGTGAAATCGACGGACGGGCTCGACATGTCCGGGCCCGGACACGCGACCTTCGCCCACGCGAACGCCTCGACCGCGGAGGTAACGGAGCCGCGCCCCGGGCCCGTCTCTGCCGCCAGCGCCCCCTCGATCGCACCCATCTTCGCCGCCGCCTGCTTGACCTTCCCGATCACGTAAGGCACCAGCCTGCCGAGCGCGTCCCCGATCCGCGCGGCGCGGCGGCCCTCGCGAATGACGTCGGCCTTCGTGGCGTCGTCGAAGGTCCCGGTCGGCGCGGCGATCCGTCCCTTGACCGCCCGGAGGTCCACCGGGGACGGGCCCGTGCCGCCCTCGGGCGAGCCGCAGGCGGCGAGCAGCACCGCGGGCAACAGGGTCAGGATCGCGAGGGGCGGGGCGCGCATCGGGACCTCCACGCGATCAGAACCTCCAGAAGACCTCGGCGGCCGGGAGGAAGCCCGCCTGCGCCTCGAACACCCGCAGGCCATAGGTCGCGGACAGCCGCAGGTTCGTCTTCCCCCAGCAGAGCTGTGTCGCGACGTAGATCGTGTTCTTGCGCCTGACGTCCAGCTCCCGGCCTGCCTCGGCCCCGCCGCCGACGACCACGCCCGGGACCGGGGACGTCGCCACCTGGCCGCCGGCCTCCATGTACGCATAGACCGGGATCTGCGCCCCGGCGACGATGGCCCACCCGTGCAGCGGGTAGAACGTGAGTGTCGGCTGGACGTACAGATCGTGCTCGTTCCCGCCCCCGGCGAACAGCGCGTCGTCGGACGAGACCGCACCGTCGATGCCGAGCCACGTGTAGCCGAGCCGCAGGTGCGCGCCCATCCAGCTCAACGGCGCCCAGCTCGCGGTCACGCTCACCGGGACCATGAAGGCGTTCACGTCGGAGAGCCTGTCGCGCTGGTCCCGGGGCAGGACCCAGATCACCTTTGGGTTCGTCCACTTGAAGCCGAGGCCCCCCGCGAAGGTGAACCGCGACACCTCCGGCGCGGCGTACTTCGCGGCGACGTTCACGATCCCGAACGCGTCGTGCACCACGTTGGTGCCGAGCTGGAGCCCCTCGACCACGCCGGCCTCGAACCGCCCGCTCGCGCCGATGTCGTCGAGCCCGGTGCCGATCAGGCCCACGCCGGCCTGGAAGTCGCGGGCAGGCAGGGTGTAGGCGGTCCAGTCGGTCAGGCGGTCGCGGCCGTTGAAGTCCGGGTGCGCGAGGCAGCCGCCGAGCGGGACGGCGACGCCCAGGCAGACACCGGTCAGGCAGGCGAGCCGCGCACCCACGCAATCCCCCTCGCGGAGGTCCGGATACCACGCCGCGCCTGTGGCGTCAAGCGCGCCGCGGCCTCAGCGATCCGCGCTGTGGCGCGGAGCGCTCGGCGGCCGCAAGGCGGCCGCGCAAGGGGGGTGGCCCGCGCCCCGCAACGCGGGGCGGCGGGCAGGGGGGCGAGCCGCGCCCCCCTCC
>VGRB01000469.1 GCA_016875475.1 Deltaproteobacteria bacterium | reverse complement strand
GGGGCGGCGGCCGCGCTGACATGGGAACGCGCGGCGAGGCGAGAACGCGCGGCGAGGCGAGAACGCGCGGGTCGAGGCCCCCGGCGCGGCCGGTGCCGGGGTCACCCCTGCAAGGGCGCAAGCCGCACCAGGGCCGCGGCCACGACCGCCACGCCCGCGTTCAGCGCAACGCTCACGCCCGCCCAGCGCCAGCCGACCTCGCGCACGAGCGTCGCGACGGTCGCGACGCACGGGACGTAGAACGTGACGAACACGGCGAAGGTCAGGACCTGGGCCGGCGTCATCACGGACGCGACGTCCTCGGTGCCGAGCGCCTGGAACAGCATCACCAGGGACAGTTCCTTGCGGAGCAGCCCGAACACCAGGGTCACGCCCACGGCCTCGGGCAGGCCGAGCAGGCCTGCCGTCAGCGGGGCGAGCGCCCGGTTCATGACGTCGTCGATGCCCGCCTGCTCCAGCACCGCCATCACCGCGGACGCGGCGACCACGACCGGCCACGCCGACACCAGGAACTCGCGCACGCGCAACCAGACCTTCTTGAAGATGATGGACGCCGGGGGGACGCGGTAGGGCGGCACCTCCATGATGAACTCGGACGACGGCTCGCGGACCACCGCCGACAGCACGCGCCCGGCGGCGGCCGCGACGGCCACGTTCAGGGCGTACAGGAGGAGCGCCCACGCGGGGCCGAGGATCGCCCCGACCAGCGCGAGGATCACGACCGTGCGCGCGGAGCACGCGACCAGCGGCACGATGAGCGCGGTCACGATGCGCTCGGCGCGGGTATCGAGCGACCGCGCGGCCATGACGCCGGGGACCGAGCAGCCGTACCCGAGGATCACCGGCACGACCGACCTGCCGTGCAGCCCCACCCGGTGGAACAGCCCGTCGAGCAGGAACGCGGCGCGCGGCAGGTAGCCGGTGTCCTCGGACAGGGACATCAGGAACAGGAGCGGCAGGAGGTACGGCAGCACGACCGCGGCGCCGCCGCCGATCCCGTCGACCGTGCCCTTCAGCAGCGCCCAGCCGGCGCCCTGCGACCCCAGCGGCGCGAGCGCGTCCGATGCCGCCTCGAACGGCCTCCACACCAGGCCCGACAGGAGGTCGCCGACCACGAACGCGGACAGGAACAGGAGCGCCAGCGACAGTATCGCGACCCCGAGCCCCGCGACCGGGTGCATCACCACGTCGTCCAGGCGCTCGCCGAGCCCGCGCCTCCCGCCCTGGCGCGGCACCACGCGCGCGACCGCCTCGAACAGGTCCACCGCGACCGCGTGCCGGTGCGACGAGAACACCGACTCCTCCGGCCAGCCGTGCATCCCGGCGAGCCGGCGCCGCAGGTCCGACGCGTGCGCGGCGAGCCCCGCGTCGGCCCCGGCCGCGGCCTCCTCGACGGCGGGGTCCGCCTCGAGCAGCCTCACCGCGACGAACCGGGCCGGCGCCCCGATCGCCCGGGGCAGGTCCGCGGGCATCCGGGCGATCACGTCGGCGAGCGCGTCCTCCACGTCGCGGTCGTAGCTCGGCGGGATGCCCGGCCGCGGGTCCGACGCGACGCGCAGGGCCTCGATCACGACCTTCAACACGCCCTTGCCGCGCGTCGCGACGGTCGGCACGACCGGCACGCCCAGGCGCTTCGACAGCTCCTCGACGTCGATCTCGACGCCCTTCCGTCGCGCGTCGTCCATCATGTTCAGCGCGACGACCACGGGCATGCCCGTCTCGAGCAGCTCCAGCACCAGTTCGATCGAACGCGACAGCACCGACGCGTCCACGACCGCGATCACGACGTCCGCCCGGCCGGCGAGCAGCCACTCGCGCGTCACCCGCTCGGCCTCGTCCAGCGGCGCGAGCGAGTACGTCCCGGGCAGATCGACCAGCCGGGCCCGCCGTCCCGCGACCGATACCGTCCCCTCGGTGCAGGCGACCGTGGTGCCGGCGAAGTTCCCGGTGGCGGCCCGGAAGCCGGCGAGCGCGTTGAAGAGGGTGCTCTTGCCGCAGTTGGGCTGGCCGACGAGCGCGAGCGTCGGGAGCGAGCGGCGGTCAGGCACCGGCATCGACCGGCTCCACCTCGACCTTCTCGGCCATGCCGCGGCCGACCGCGACGAAGATGCCCGAGGACGGGACCTTGACCAGGACCGGGCCGTGGAACGGGGCGGACCGCATCACGCGGACGCGGTCGCCGACGTGGACACCGAGCGCGGCGAGGTTGTCGCGCACGCGCCGCCCGCACCCGCACACGTGCCCGCCGTGGGTCTCGGGCTCGTCCGAGCCTGCGCCGGAACGGCCGTTCACGCGGCCGATCACCTTCAGTTCGTCGCCGACCTTCGCATCCGCCAGGGTCATCTCGCCAGCACCCCCGGAGTCCCGCGTGCGATGATACCGATTCTCAGTTTGGTGTCAAGGAGGCGAAGGACGGGGGTCGAGCACGGGCACGGGCACGGGCACGGTCGTGCGCGCGGGCGGGATTCGTGACAGAATCGGCGGTCGCCGACGGACTCGGCGTGCGGATACGCGGTCCTGCGTTCCAGGGAGGTCTGCCATGAAGCGATTCGACCTGCAGCGGCTGCTCCCGGCCCACCTGGCCCACCCGATCGCGCTCGCGGTGGAGGCGACCGGGCCGCGCGCCACCGGCGCGTGCCTGCTCTACGCTGGCCATCGCCTGCTCCGCATGCTGCTGGCGGGCCGCGACGGATGGACCAGCCGGGCCGCGGGGTTCGGGCGCTTCCGGGACCTCGGCGCGGCCATCCTCGAGCCGGACGAGGGCGCGGGCCGCGGGCCGCTCGATGGCATGATCGCGGACGTGCTCGGCGAGCCGGCGGTCCGGCGCGGGATCCAGGACCTGCTCGCCGCGGCCGACCTGTTCCTCCAGGTCGCCACCCTTCGCGGGACCGGCGTGGCCGGGGCGGACCTCGACGCGGTCACGGACGAGGTCGAGGCGGCGTTCGCACGCACCGCGGACGCGCTCGGCGACTTCTCCACCTGCACCGCGAGCCCGACGCGGCCGGACCTCGTATATGCCTGGCTCGGGCCGCGGGGCTTCACCGCGAGCCGCGAGGCCGCCGGCGCGGACCGTCCGGCCACGCTCGTCCGATCGCTCGCGTCGCTGGTCGAGGTCGGCCCGGCCGACGCCTCTGTCCCCCCGCGGCCCCTGCTCCCGTTCTGCGGGCCCGAAGGCACGTCGTGGTGGGAGGACCCGGAGGGACGCGTAGTCGACGACGCGGGCGCCCCCGCGCCGCTCGCCCCGCTGTCCGCCGGCCGCGCGCTCGGGAGGCTCCTCCAGTGGCACATCGAGCCCGGCCAGGACGGGGCCGCGCTCGCCGGGGCGCTGCTCGCGGCCGGCGAGGCCGAGGCCGCGGGGGAGGTGCTCTCCTCGGCCATCCTGTGGGCCGCGCCCGTCATGTCGGCGGCCGCACTCGACGGCGCGCGCGACTTCCTGACGCAGCACCGGCTCGCGGACCAGCTCGTCGCCGCGGACGCGTTCCTGCTCCGCCGGCTCGAGGGCGCCGAGGCCCCCCTCCGCGACGCCGCCGACTGGGCCGCGGTCGCGAACGTCCTGCTCCAGAAGCAGATGCTCCAGCACGGGGCGGAGAAGGTCCTGACGGTCCAGCGCCTCGCGAACGTGTTCCGCGAGCGCATCAACGACCACGAGGGCGCGTTCTACTGCCTCCTGTCGGCGATCGAGCAGGAGCCGGGGGACGAGTCCCTGCTGCACGACCTCGTGGAGGAGGCCCCCCACGCGGGCAAGCAGGCCGAGGCCGCGACGCGGCTGCTCGACATCGCCCGTGCCGGCAACGGCCCGGTGCGCGCGGCGCTCGCCGCGGCGGCCG
>VGRB01000468.1 GCA_016875475.1 Deltaproteobacteria bacterium | reverse complement strand
GTTTCGTGGTGGCGCGGCCGGAGCTGGAGGCGGGGATCGACCTCGTGGATCTGCTCGTGCGCGCGTCCCTTTCGTCGTCGCGCGGCGAGGCGAAGCGGCTGCTCCAGTCCGGCGGCGTCTATGTGAACAACGTCCGCGCGGACCTCGGCGCGCGCGTGTCGTCCGCGCACCTCGCCTCGCCGTCGTTCCTGGTCCTGCGCGCGGGCAAGAAGCGGCAGTGCCTCGTGAGGGTGGCGTGAATGGCGGGCACGCGCGGACAGACGGTCGCCTCGGTCGCGGTGCTCGCCGCGCTCGGGGGGATTGCGGCCGCGCTCGCCTTCGAGCAGGCCGACTACGACCCCGCCGAGTACGCGGTCCCGGCCGCGGCCCCGGCGGCGCGGGAGAGCGGGGACAGGCAGCGGCCGGGATCGGGACCGGGACCGGGCGGAAGCTGCGATCCGCGAGGCATGGAGCCGGCCGGCCCGGCCGAGACGTTCGGCCCGGACACGCTCGCCGACCGGATCGACGGGAAGGCCGACCTCTACCTCGCGGCAGGCTTCCGGTCGCTGCGCGGTTCCGCGTGCCCGGAGCCCCGGCCCGCGAGCTGGAGCGGTGCGAGTACGAGATGGGCACGCCGCGGGCCGCGACGCAGGTCTTCCTCGCCCAGAAGCGGGACGGCGGGCTCCCGCTCCCCTCGGGGGGGTACGGCCAGGCGGCGGACGGCGGCGTCTTCCTGGTGGCGGGCAGCCGGTACGTGGAGATGGTCGCGTCGGACACGTCCGAAGGGCTTGCGAAGGCCATGGCCGCGGTCGCGGGCTGTCTCGCCGCCGCGGAAGGGGAGGACTGATGAGCGGGTTCTCTCGCAGGGACTTCCTCGGCCGCGCCGCGCGCGCGGGCGCGACCGTCGCGGCGGCCGGCGCGGCCGGCATCCTCCTCCACGAGGAGGCGACCCTCGGTGCGAAGAAGCCGCAGCGGCAGGAGGGCCGGGCGCTCGACTACCGCGCGAAGGCCGCCGGACCGAAGCTCGCGATCGCGACCGGGCCGCAGCGCGCCGCGTCGGCCCGGGCGGCCGTGGAGGCGCTCGGGGGCATGGGCCGCTTCGTCGCGAAGGGCGAGCGCGTCCTCGTCAAGGTGAACGCGGGCTTCGCCCGCCCCGCGTGGGCCGGCGCCACGGCCCACCCGGACGTGGTCTCCGAGGTCGTGAAGCTCTGCCTCGCGGCCGGTGCGGCCGAGGTCGTGGTGACCGACAACCCGGTCAACGACGCGGCCTCCTGCTTCGACGTGACCGGCATCCGCGCCGCGGTCGAGTCGTCCGGCGGGCGCGTCGCGATTCCGAAAACCGATGACTTCCGCGACCATACGGTCCCCGACGGGCTCGTGCTCCGGGACTGGCCGGTCCTGCTCGGCCCGCTCGACGGGATGGACCGCGTGATCGGGCTGTGCCCGGCCAAGGACCACGGGCTGTCCAGGGCGACGCTGACCGTCAAGAACTGGTACGGCCTGCTCGGCGGTCGCCGGAACACGCTCCACCAGAGGATCCACGACACGATCCGCGACCTCGCGCTGCTGGTGCGGCCGACACTCGTGATCCTGGACGGCACAACGCCGATGCTCCGGAACGGCCCGACCGGAGGCTCCGTGTCCGACCTCGGCACGCGCGACACCGTGGTCGCGGGTACCGACCCGGTCGCGGTGGACGCGTTCGGCGCCACGCTGCTCGGGCTGACCGGCCGCGACCTGCCGGGCCTCGCCCCTGCGGCCGCCGCCGGCGCGGGAACGCTCGACTGGGAGTCCCTGAAGCCGGTCCGCGTCAAGGCGGGGAGCTGACGCATGCGCGTGATCCACGCACGACGCGCGAGCCAGTCCTTCTTCCTGCTCCTGTTCCTCGCGCTGGCCGTGCTGACCGCGTTCGGCGATCGCCCGTGGCAGATGCGCGGGTGGCCGGTCGGCCTGTTCCTCGAGCTGGACCCGCTCGCGGCCCTCGCGACCGCGCTCGCGACCGGGGTGGTCTGGGGCGGCATGATCTGGGCGGTCCTGACCGTCGCGGTGACCGCGCTGCTCGGCCGCGTGTTCTGCGGATGGGTCTGCCCGTTCGGCACGCTGCACCAGGCCGTCGGGTGGGTCGGCCGCAGGCTCGGGATCGGGCCGTCCGTCCGCTACTCGCCCGCCCAGTCCTTCAAGTACTGCGTGCTCGCCTTCCTGCTCGCGACCGCGGGCATGGACGCGGTCCTCGCCGCATCGCGGCTCGCGCACGAGCACCCGGTCCCGGCGCTGGCCGTTCTCCTGGCGCTCGGCGCGGTCGCGTTCGCGGCGGTCCGGCGGGCGGGCACGGCCGGGGCCAGGGTCGCGGTCGTCGCGGGGACGCTCGCGCTGCTCGTCGCGTTCGGGGGCCGCGTGCTCCGCCAGGACGACGCCCTGACCTCCTCCGTCCTGGTCGGGCTGCTCGACCCGATCCCCTTCCTGACCCGCGCCACGGACACGGTCGTGCTTCCGCTGCTCGACCGCTCGGCCGGCCTCCTGTTCGCGACCCCGCGCCGAACGCACGGCGGGTGGCTGATCGGCGGCCTGCTGGTCGCGACGCTGCTCGCGAACCTGTGGCGCACGCGGTTCTGGTGCCGCTTCGTCTGCCCGCTCGGCGCGCTGCTCGGGATCGTGGCGCACTCGGCGCCGTGGCGCATCGCGAAGGCATGCGGCTGCTCGGCGTGCAACCGCTGCGACGGCGCGTGCGAGGGCGGGGCCGAGCCGTCGCGCGTGATCCGCCACGCGGAGTGCGTGATGTGCTTGAGCTGCCTCGACGGTTGCGACGATGGCGTGATGACGTGGCGGGCCGCCCCCTCCGATGGCGGCGAGCGCGCGCTCCCGGACGTGTCGCGGCGCGGCGTGGTCGCGTCGCTCGGCGCGGGCATGGTCGCGGCCCCGCTGCTGCGCCTCGGGGGCGCGATCTCCTCCGATTGGCCGGCCGGGCAGGTCCGGCCGCCCGGCGCGCTGCCCGAGCCCGAGTTCCTCGACCGCTGCATCCGGTGCGGCCAGTGCATGCGGGTATGCCCGACCGGCACGATCCAGCCGGCGGGCCCCGAGGCCGGGGTCGAGGCCCTGTGGACGCCCGTGCTGAACGCGCGCATCGGCACGTCCGGCTGCCAGCCGAGCTGCGTCGCGTGCGGCCGCGTCTGCCCGACCGGCGCGATTGCGCGGTTCTCGATCGACGAGAAGCTCGGCCGCGGCGAGTTCGAGGCGGACGGCCCGATCCGCGTCGGCACCGCGTTCGTGGACCGGGGGCGCTGCCTGCCGTGGGCGTTCGACCTGCCGTGCATCGTGTGCCAGGAGACGTGCCCGACCAGCCCGAAGGCGATCCGCCTGTCCGACCGGACGGTCACGGACGCGGACGGCGCAGGGGTCGTGCTGCGGCGACCGGTGGTGGACCCGGCGCTGTGCAACGGGTGCGGGATCTGCGAGCACGAATGCCCGGTGTCGGGGCTGAGGGCGATCCGCGTCACCGCGGAGAACGAGAGCCGGAGCCGCGACCGTCGCCTCCTTCCGGGGGCTTCACGGCCGGCGTCGAGATCGGGGTGACGCGGGGGCCCGGCGAGCGCCCCACGACCGCGGGCGTCCTGCCCGCCGGCGTGCGTCGGACCGCGGGCAGCGGCTTCGTGGCCCGGGCCGCGGGTGCGGCCCTCGTGGTGCGGGGCGTGGGACGCTCCGGTTGCGCGGGCGACGCCGTGAGCGGGACCCCTTGCATCGGCCGGCCCATCATCTGCCGGATCCGCTCGGACCGGTCGAACATCTCGAGCTTGTCGAACACCACGATCGCGTTCAAGCGGTGCCTGAGCGCGGCCTCGCGGTCGCCCCGCGCCTCGATCAGGTCCG
>VGRB01000467.1 GCA_016875475.1 Deltaproteobacteria bacterium | reverse complement strand
GGGCGGCATTCTCCCGGGGGTGGGGGGGGGGGGGGGGAGCGACGGTCCTTGAAGCGGCCTTCCGGCAACGGGAGGATGGAGTCGTGGCGACGAGCCACGGGTGACAGGGGCGGGCCCCGGTCGGACGCGACAGCGGAGTGACGACGGGCCATGCGGATGCGGATGCGAACGCGACGAGCCCGGTGAGACGACCGGGGCCTGCCCTGCCCCACCCTGCCACGATGCGCCGGCCGAAGCACGCCGCCTGTCCGATCGGCCGATCACGCGTGCCGCGACCTCCCGGAATCCCTGGGATTCCCACGTGCCGCTTGCAACACGCCGACCGATTGTTACACTCTGAGCCGCCACTGCTCCCGGGCGATACACCTTCGGGGGCCTCCCGGGGGAGGCGCGGAGAGGGTCAGCGGGAATGAGGCGCCAAGGCGAGCGGAGGCGGATCGGGATGCCGGCCCTCCCCCTTGCGTCCGCAGGCCGCAAGGGGGGCCCAGCGCGGGGGTGCACGGATGACTGAGCTTATCCGCTCGATAAGTGACAGGAATCCGGGGGTCCCCGCAACGACGGCCGGTGCCCGAGACGCCCCGCGCAGCCGGCGATCGATATTCTCGCTGACCCTGGGAGAGGGCATCGACGTCCTCCCGACCCCTCGGATGGAGGTGCCATGGCGGCGAAGCAGATCCTCATCATCGACGACTACCCGCAGCTTGTGGACTTCCTGACCGAGCGGCTGTCCGCCGAGGGCTACGCGGTCCGGACGGCGGCCACAGGGGCGGACGGCATGGCCGCGGTCGCGAGCTTCACCGGCGTGGTGCTGCTCGACGTGCGCCTGCCGGACGGGAGCGGCCTCGACCTCTTCCAGAAGATCAAGTCCGTCAACGCCGACCTGCCCGTGATCTTCATCACCGCGCACGCGACCGTGGACATGGCGGTCGAGGCCACGCGCCAGGGCGCGTTCGACTTCATCGCGAAGGGGTCGGACCTGCTCAAGCGTCTCAACGTCGCGGTGAAGAACGCCTTCGACCGCCTCGCCATGACCGAGCAGCTCCGCCGGCTGACCACGCAGCTCTCCGAGAAGGTCCAGTTCGACCAGTTCATCACGGTCAGCCCGCGAACGCAGCAGATCCTGAATACGCTGGAAGCCGTCGTGAACAGCGGCGTGTCCGTGCTCGTCGAGGGCGAGAGCGGCACCGGCAAGGAGCTGATCGCCCGGGCGATCCACGTCAACGGCGCGCGGCGCGGCGGCCCCTTCGTGGCGGTCAACTGCGCCGGCATCCCGGAGACCCTGCTCGAGAGCGAGATGTTCGGCTACGAGAAGGGCGCGTTCACCGGCGCCACGGCGCGGCGCGCCGGCAAGTTCGAGTCCGCGCACAACGGGACGCTCTTCCTCGACGAGGTGGGCGAGCTGCCGAAGTCGCTCCAGGCGAAGCTGCTGCGCGTGCTTCAGGACCACACGTTCGAGCGGGTCGGCGGCAACGAGACCGTGTCCGCGGACGTGCGCATCGTGTCCGCGACGAACCGGGACCTGATGGCCGAGGTCAAGGCGGGCCGCTTCCGCGAGGACCTGTTCTACCGGCTGTCGGTGTTCCCGGTCCGGCTGCCGCCGCTGCGCGAGCGGCCCGAGGACGTCCCGGTGCTGGCACAGCACTTCCTGCGCCGCTTCGGGACCGAGGAAGGCAAGACGCTGACGGGGTTCGCGGCGCCGGCGCTGGCCGTGCTCGCCTCGCACCCGTTCCCGGGGAACGTCCGCGAGCTCGAGAACATGGTCCGCCATGCGGTCATCCTGGCCAGGGGGCCGGAGATCACCGAGGACGACGTCGCCGCGACGCTCGGGAGCCACCGCGTCCACGTGGCGGGCACGGGGCCCGGATCCGCGAAGCCGATCGCGGCCGCGGCCGGGACGCCGCTGCCCGACCGCCTGTCCGCCGCGTTCCCGACGTTCGAGTCGATCGCGACGATCCGCGAGCTGCAGCTCGCCTACCTCCAGCGCGCGCTCCGGGCGTCCGGCGGGAACGTCAGCAAGGCCGCGCGCGCTCTCGGATTGGGCCGCGCCACCATGTACCGCTGGATGAAGGGAGAGGTGGACGGGAACGGCGGGGGGGACGGGGTAGCGGACGGGTAGGGGCGGGGCGGGCGCCTCTACGGGGAAAGGGGCGGGCGGAGCAGGCTTTTTCGGACGGGCAGTTCCCCGGAGACGTGGGGACGTGGTAGCCTTCGGCCATGCGCAGGGGGGCAGTACTCCAGATCGCTCTCGCCGTGGTCGTCGGAATCGCGGCCGGGGTCGGCGCCTACACGTTCCTCTACGCCAGGGGCGGCTCGTATCTGCTCGACGACCCCGCGGCCTGCGGGAACTGCCACGTGATGCGCGGCCACCTGGACGCGTGGGCCAAGGACAGCCACAGCAAGGCAGCCTCCTGCAACGACTGCCACACGCCTCCGGGACTGCTCGCGAAGTACGCGGTCAAGGCGTCGAACGGGTTCCGGCACTCGTACGCGTTCACGACCGGGCGGTTCCACGAGCCGATCCGGATCAAGCCGGGCAACGCCGACGTCACCGAGGCCGCGTGCCGGAAGTGCCACGGCGCGATCGCGTCGGCGATCGAGGCTCATGCGGACCGCCCGGGCGAGCGGACGAACTGCATCCGATGCCACGCGACGGTCGGACACGAGGAGTAGGCGATGGAAGAGCGACCCGGGGGCCGCAAGGGAAGAGGGTTCGCGCTGCTGGTGGGCATCACGGCGCTGGCCGCGATCGCGGCGGCGGGGACCGCGGCGCTGCTCGTCAACATCACCGAGCGCAAGCACGAGGCGGAGAACCCGTTCTTCCGCGTCGTCGAACTGACCGACGACACCGAGGACCCCGAGGTATGGGGCAAGGACTTCCCGTTCCAGTACGACTCGTACCGGCGCACCGTGGACCAGGTCCGGACGCGCTGGGGGGGGAGCGAGGCGGTCCCTCGCACTCCGACCGACGTGGACCCGCGGTCCGCGGTGGCCCAGTCGCGGCTGGAGGAGGACCCCCGCCTGAAGACGATGTGGGCGGGATATGCGTTCGCCGCGGACTTCCGCGAGGAGCGCGGACACGCCTACATGCTGGAGGACCAGGTCTTCACGGAGCGGCAGCGGGTCGTCAAGCAGCCGGGCACGTGCCTGCACTGCCACGCGTCCATGTACGTGCCCTACAAGAAGGCGGGCGGCGGCGACATCGTGAAGGGGTTCGAGAAGCTGAACCCGATGCCGTTCCTGGAGGCGCGCGCCTTCGTGACGCACCCGATCGCCTGCATCGACTGCCACGACGCGAAGACGATGCAGCTCCGGATCACGCGCCCGGGGTTCCTGGAAGGCATCCGCGCGTACAAGGCCTCCCAGGGCGTGGCCGACTACGACCCGAACCGCGACGCCACGCGACAGGAGATGCGCAGCTTCGTCTGCGCGCAATGCCACGTCGAGTACCATTTCAAGGGGCCGGAGAAGCGGCTGGTCTTCCCGTGGGCCAAGGGGCTCCGGGTGGACGAGATCTACGCGTACTTCGAGGAGGCCGGTTTCAAGGACTGGACCCACGCGAAGACCGGCGCGCCAGTGCTCAAGGTCCAGCACCCCGAGTTCGAGCTGTGGAGCCAGGGGATCCACGCGCGGTCGGGCGTGGCGTGCGCGGATTGCCACATGCCGTACACGCGCGTCGGCGCGCTGAAGGTGAGCGACCATCACGTGCGCAGCCCGGTGCTGAACCTGAACCGCGCCTGCCAGACGTGCCACCACTTCCCCGAGGCGGAGCTGAAGGCGCGCGTCGAGGCGAGCCAGGACCGCGTGCACGCGCTCCGCGACCGGGCCATGGACGCGCTCGTCGCGCTGATCGAGGACCTTTCGGGG
>VGRB01000466.1 GCA_016875475.1 Deltaproteobacteria bacterium | reverse complement strand
CCCCCGGTCACGCCCCAGGCGTCCCCGTCCGCGTCGAGGAAGTACGTGACGCACCCGGTCGCGCCCGCCTCGTCCTTGACGCCGTTGCAGTCGTCGTCCCGCCCGTTGCACGACTCGGTCGCGGCCGGGTTCACGGTCGCGAGCGCGTCGTCGCAGTCGCCCGCCACGGTCGCGCGCCAGGTGCCCGACGCCGCGCACAGGCAGCGGGTCTGGCTGCCGGTCCCGAACCGGTCGTCGTCCGCGTCCGTGAAGTACGCGGTGCAGCCGATCGCGCCCTCCGCGTCCTGCTGGCCGTCGCAGTCGTCGTCGCGGCCGTTGCAGACCTCCGGCCGGCCCGGGTTCACGTTGTAGTCCGCGTCGTTGCAGTCGCCCGGCTGCGTGACCTTGAAGACCCCGGAGGCCGCGCACAGGCACTTCGACTGCGCCGCGGCGCCGTACCCGTCGGCGTCCGCGTCCGCGTAGAAGAGGGTGCACCCGGCGGTCCCCTCCTCGTCGGTCTGGCCGTCGCAGTCGTCGTCACGGCCGTTGCACGCCTCCGCCGCGCCCGGCATCACGGCCGCGTCCCCGTCGTCGCAGTCCCCCCCGCGAGTGGCGGTCAGGTCCCCGGCCGGCGCGCAGGTGCAGCGGGAGCCGCCGGACACGCCCCACGTGTCGTGGTCCGCGTCCGGGAAACGCTGGACGCAGCCCGCGGCGCCGTCCTCGTCCGCGGTCCCGTCGCAGTCGTCGTCCTTCTGGTTGCAGGACTCGACCACGCCAGGGTGGACCGCCTTGTCCGCGTCGTTGCAGTCGCCGCCGGACAGGGCGGTGTACTGGCCGAGCGCCGCGCACAGGCACTTCGACGAGGCGTCGGTCCCGTACAGGTCCTGGTCCTGGTCGAGATGGTAGGTCGAGCACCCCTGCGCCCCCTCGCCGTCCGTCGCCCCGTTGCAGTCGTCGTCCTTCAGGTTGCACTTCTCCGGCGCGGCCGGGTTCACCAGCGGATCGGCGTCGTTGCAGTCGCCGGCCTTGAGCGCGGTCATGTTCCCCGACGGGGCCTCCAGGCAGCTCCCGGCACCGGTCCCCCAGTCGTCGTGGTCCGCGTCCTGCCAGTACGTCGTGCAGCCCACGCACCCGGGCTCGCTCGTCTGGCCGTCGCAGTCCTCGTCCACCGCGTTGCCGCAGCGCTCCGCCACGCCCGGGTTGACGCCCGCGTCCGCGTCGTTGCAGTCGCCGGTCTTCGTCGCCGAGTACTGCGGGTCCGGCCCGCAACCGCACCGCATGTCGCCCGATACCCCCCACCCGTCGAGGTCGCCGTCGCGCCAGTACGACTGGCAGCCGGTGGCGCCCGCCTCGTCCACGACGCCGTCGCAGTCGTCGTCCTTCGCGTTGCACGCCTCCGCCGCGCCCGGGTAGACCGCCTTGTCCGCGTCGTTGCAGTCGCTGCCCGCCGCGGCCGTGTACTTCCCGGCCGGCGCGCACAGGCACTTCGACTGCCCGCCCGCCCCCGCGCCGTCCTGGTCCGCGTCCAGCCACCAGGCCGTGCAACCCGTCGCGCCCTCCTCGTCGATCGCGCCGTCGCAGTTGTCGTCCCTCGCGTTGCACCGCTCGCCGGCCCCGGGGCTGATCGAGGGGTCGTTGTCGTTGCAGTCCCCGGTCTTCGTCGCGTCGTACGGCGCGGCCGGCTGGCACTTGCACACGCTCGCCGAGGCCCCGCCGAAGCCGTCGCGGTCCGCGTCGAGGAAGTACGGCGAGCACCCGGACGCCCCGTCCTCGTCCACCGCGCCGTCGCAGTCGTCGTCGAGCCCGTTGCACCGCTCGGCCGAGCCCGGGTACGACGTCGCGTCGCCGTCGTTGCAGTCGCCGGCCTTGGTGGCCGTGAACGGCACGGCGGGCACGCAGACGCAGATCGTGGACCCGGCCACGCCGAACCCGTCGCCGTCCGCGTCCGCGAAGTACAGGCTGCAGCCGATCGCCCCGGGCTCGTCCGCCGCGCCCGAGCAGTCGTCGTCCTTCTTGTTGCACTTCTCCGTGCCGCCGGGCTTCACGGAGTCGTCGAGGTCGTTGCAGTCGCCCGGCAGCTCGGCCGTGTACGGCTTCAGCGCCGCGCACAGGCACCGCGCGTCGGACGTCGGGCCGTACTTGTCCTGGTCCAGGTCGCGGTAGAACGTCGTGCAACCGACCGCGTCCTCCTCGTCCACGACCTTGTCGCAGTCGTCGTCGATCGAGTTGCAGGCCTCCTCCACACCGGGGCTCACGGCCGCGTCCTGGTCCCTGCAGTCGCCCTTCCGCGTCGCGGTGTGGAGCCCGTCCGCGGCGCACAGGCAGCGCCCGTCGTCCGTCCCCCAGCCGTCCTGGTCCGCGTCGAGGAAGAAGGTGGCGCAGCCCGCGGCGCCCTGCTCGTCGGTCGCGCCGTCGCAGTCGTCGTCCGTGCCGTCGCACACCTCGGCCGCGCCGTGGCCGACCGTGGGGTCGTCCGGCGCGCAGTCCGCGCCGTTCGGGTCGCCGTCGCCGTCGCGGTCCGGATCGCACGCGTCGCCGATCCCGTCCGCGTCCGCGTCCTCCTGGCCGGGGTTCGCGATCCACGCGCAGTTGTCCGCCGGGACCGGCGGCGCGCACTTCGGGTTGTCGTTGCCGAGCCCGTCGCCGTCCGCGTCGCAGTCGCAGGCGTCGCCCGCGCCGTCGAGGTCCATGTCCCCCTGCCCGGCGTTCGCCACCCACGCGCAGTTGTCTTCGCCGTTCGCCACCCCGTCGCCGTCCCAGTCGTCCTCGCACGCGTCGCCGACCTGGTTCTCGTTCTCGTCGATCTGGTCCGGGTTCGGCGTGCCGGGGCAGTTGTCCGCCCCGTTCGGGATCGTGTCGCCGTCCTTGTCCTCGTCGCACGCGTCCCCGGGGCCGTCCTGGTCGAGGTCCGACTGGTCCGCGTTCGCATGAAGCGGGCAGTTGTCGTCCCCGTCCGCCACGCCGTCGCCGTCGTCGTCCGGGTCGCACGCGTCGCCCGCGCCGTCCTTGTCCGTGTCGGCCTGGTCGCCGTTCGCGAGGAGCGGGCAGTTGTCGGCCGCGTCCGGCACGAAGTCGCCGTCGTCGTCCGGGTCGCACGCGTCGCCCGCCCCGTCCGCGTCCGCGTCCTCCTGGCCGGGATTCCACTTGCAGTCCGGGCAGTTGTCCGCGGCGTCCGCCACGCCGTCCGCGTCCGCGTCGTCCTCGCAGGCGTCGCCCGCGCCGTCCTTGTCGCAGTCCTGCTGGAACGGGTTCGGGACGTGCCGGCAGTTGTCCGCGAGGTCCGGGATCCCGTCGTTGTCGTCGTCGGAGTCGCACAGGTCGCCGTCCCCGTCCTGGTCCGTGTCCGACTGGTCCGGGTTCGGGACCTCCAGGCAGTTGTCGTCGAGGTTCTTCACGCCGTCGCCGTCGAGGTCCTCGTCCACGCAGTCCGCGACGCCGTCCCCGTTCGTGTCCGGGAACCCCTCGTCCGTATCGCCGTCGCAGTCGTCGTCCTTGCCGTCGCAGGACTCGGGGGACGGGTACTCGCCCTGGCACAGGAGCTTGCCCGCCACGCACGTCCCGGTCCCCGTGCAGGTCCCGTGCTCGTTCTCCAGCTCGCACGGCCGGTCGTCCACGCCCTCGTCCGTATCCCCGTCGCAGTCCTCGTCGCGGCCGTCGCACGTCTCGGCCGCGGGCGCGAGCGCCGGGCAGGGCTCGCCGCAGGTGCGCGCCGCCGTGCAGCGCCCGAGGCCGTTCTCGACGAAGCAGTCGGTCTCGTACTGCGCGTGCTCGAACCACGGCGTGCACGGGCAGGCCGCGCCGTCCGCGGGCACGCACTGCTTCGAGCCGGCCCGATCGCCGCCCGCCCGATCGCCGCCCGCCCGATCGCCGCCCGCCCGATCGCCGCCCGCCCGACCGCCGCCCGCCCGACC
>VGRB01000465.1 GCA_016875475.1 Deltaproteobacteria bacterium | reverse complement strand
CCCCGAGCCCGCGACGACCGGGGCGTTGCACTCGGTGGCCTCCTGGCTCGCGGCGCACACGAAGACGCCGGTCCTGAAGCACTCGCCGGTCCCGGCGCTGCACGCCGCGCCCTTGTTGGAGAAGGTCTCGTCGGTCTGGCCGTCGCAGTCGTCGTCGCGCGCGTTGCACTTCTCCGGGCGCCCGGCCACGACCGGGGCGTTGCACTCGGTGCCGGTCGCGTCCGCGCGACAGACGAAGACCCCGGTGCGGAAGCACTCGCCGATGCCGGCGTCGCACGCGGAGCCCTTCTCGATCCAGTCCTCGTCCGTGTCGCCGTCGCAGTCGTCGTCGCGGGAGTTGCACTGCTCGATCGAGCCCGCGAGGTCCGGGGCGTTGCACTCGGTGCCGGCGCCGTCGGCCTTGCAGACGCGCACGCCCGTGGCGTAGCACTCGCCGGTGCCGGCCTCGCAGGCGGTGCCCTTGTCCGTCCAGTCCTCGTCGGTCTGGCCGTCGCAGTCGTCGTCCTTGCCGTTGCAGCGCTCGGGCGAGCCGGAGATCACGGGCGCGTCGCAAAGGGTGGCCGCGCCGTCCGCGGAGCAGACCCGCACGCCGGTCCGGTAGCACTCGCCGAGGCCCGCGGTGCACGAGGTGCCCTTGTCCGGGAACGCGTCGTCGGTCTTGCCGTTGCAGTCGTCGTCCTTGCCGTTGCAGCGCTCGGGCGTGCCCGAGACCACGGGCGCGTCGCACTCGGTGCCGGCGCCGTCCGCGCGGCAGACGAAGACGCCGGGCCGGACGCACTCGCCCACGCCGAGGGAGCAGGCGGTGCCCTTGTCGGTCCAGTCCTCGTCGGTCTTGCCGTCGCAGTCGTCGTCCTCGCCGTTGCAGGTCTCGCCGGAGCCGGTGACCACGGGGGCGTCGCACTCGGTGCCGAGGCGGTCCGCGCGGCAGACCCAGACGCCGGTGCGGTAGCAGTCGCCGAGGCCGGCGCTGCACGCCGTGCCCTTGTCGGGGAAGGCCTCGTCGATGTCGCCGTCGCAGTCGTCGTCGCGGCCGTTGCACAGTTCGAGGACCGGGTCGCCGGGCGCGGCGTCGCAGTCCAGGCCGGAGCCGTCGCCGAGGCAGACGAGGACGCCCGTGGCGTGGCATTCGCCGAGCCCCTCCTCGCAGGCCTTGCCCTTGTCGGGCCAGTCCTCGTCGGTCGCGCCGTCGCAGTCGTCGTCGGCCCAGTTGCAGGTCTCGCCGGCCGGCTGACCGGGTACGGCGCTGCACTCGACGCCGTCGCCGGGCGCGTTGCACCGGAGGGTGCCCGCGGTGCGGCAGGCGCCGACGCCGACCCAGCAGACCGCGCCCACGTCCGGGAACGGCTCGTCCGTCAGGCCGGAGCAGTTGTCGTCCACCCCGTTGCAGGTCTCGGGCGCCGGGGTGGCGGCGGTGCACCCGACCCACCCCGCGGCCGGGTCGCAGGTCTCCTGGCCGAGGCAGGTGCCGTGCGCGTTCGCGACCTGGCAGAGCCGCACCTCGCCCGCGTCGTCCGCGAGGCAGTCGCACGTGAGGGAGTCCGGGACGCAACGCAGCTTCCCGTCGCCGCGCGCGGCCTTGCAGGTGTAGCCCTCGGGGCACGCAGTCCCCCCCGGACTCGCGGGCGGGTGCAGGGACTCGGTCGAGCAATCCCACAGGCAGTGCATCGAGCCGCCGGTGCCCGCGGGCACGCAGGCGTCGCCCGGGACCTGGCATGCCTTGTCGGAGCCGCAGGGCTTGCAGAGCGACTCGGGGAAGGCGGCGCAGGACAGGTCGGAGGCCTTCCAGTAGCCGGTCTCGCACTGGTCCACGACGCAGCGGGGCGTGCCCCCCGTCGTGTCGCACTTCGTGGTGCCGTGGGGGACGAGGTCGCGGCAGGACACGCCGCAGAAGCCGCAGTTGTCGAGGTCGCCGTACTGGTCGGTGCCCGGGACCTTGAAGTCCTCGTCCGTCACGCCGTCGCAGTTGTCGTCCTGGTAGTTGCAGGCCTCGGGCCCCGGCTGCCTGACCTCGCAGACCCAGGTGACGCCGGTCCCGCCCTCCTTGCACTTGGGGGTCGAGAAGCACGTGTACAGCTCGCCCGACTTCGGGTCCTGCCAGGACTTCCAGCAGTCCGGCGGCGCGACGAGGCCGTCGTCGGGGATCCCGGAGCAGTCGTCGTCGAGGCCGTTGCAGACCTCGACCGCCGGGACCCTGGCGGTGCAGTTGACCCACCCGAAGGCCGGGTCGCAGGTCTCGGTGCCGAAGCAGGTCCCGACGCCAGCCGCCTCGTTCGCGCAGACGCGGACCACGCCCGCGTTGGCCGGGGTGCAGTCGCAGGTCTCGGACTCCGGGACGCACTGGGCAACGCTCGCGCCGTAGTCCTTGCACTTGTAGCCGGCCGGGCAGTCGGGGCCGAACGGGGAGCCCGGGAGGCAGTTCCGGCCGCACGCCTTGCCCGCACCGAGGTCGAGGCACCTGTCGCCGGTCGCGCCGCAGTTGGCGTCGTCGGCGCAGGGCATGCAGAGGTTCGAGATCTGCGGCAGGCACGCGAAGTCGCCGCTCTTGAAGTAGCCCTGCCTGCACTCGGTCACCACGCACGCCGGGGTCGCCTTCGTCGCGTCGCACACGATGGTCTGCGCGAACGGGATCCTGCCCTCGCAGGCGTTGCCGCAGGTGCCGCAGTGCTCCGGGTGGGTGTACCTGAATACGAGCCCGTCGGACGACCCGAACTCCTCGTCAACGAGGCTGTCGCAATCGTCGTCGACGTAGTTGCACTCCTCGGGGGCGGGCACGGGCCCGGCCTTGTCCCAGCCCGCCTCGCCCTTGCAGACCCAGCTGCACGGGCACGAGCCGACGCCCGGGACCTCGCGCGTGCACGCGGGCGCGGGCTTCGCAGGGTCGTCGTCGGCCACGCCGTTGCAGTCGTCGTCGGCCGCGTTGCACTCCTCCGGCTTCGCCTCGACCGCGGTGCAGGCGACCCACCCGAGGTCCTTGTCGCAGTGCTCGATCCCGAGGCACTTCCCGATGTCGTTCTGGCGCACGCACGGCCGCTCGATGCCGTGGGACACGACCAGGCAGTCGCAGGCGTTGCTGATCGGCTTGCACTGCTTCGTGGTGCCGCGCCCCGCGCCGAGCGGGACCTCGACGCAGTCGTACCCGGTCGGGCAGGCGTTCGAGGAGCAGTCGCGACCGCAGTAGGTGCCGTCGCCAACGGTCATGCAGATGCCGGTGCCGCACTGCGTGTCGAACTTGCAGGGCTTGCACAGCTCGACGCCCTCGGGCACGCAGAGCGGGACCACGTCGGACCCGATGAGCATGCTGCGGCAGAACCACCCCGCGGGGCAGTCCTCGACGCAGGTCCGCGTGCACGAGTACCCCGTCGGGGACTCGATGCAGAAGCCGCTCATGCAATCGGAATTGGCGAGGCACGGCGCCCCGAACTCGCCGGGCTGCGGGGCCTCGGGGGGGGCGTCCGACGGCTCGCCCGGCTGCGGGTCCGCGGGCCCGGGATCCTCCGCGTCGCGCCACGCGTCCCCTTCCTCGTCGGGCAACTGCGCCTCGCCGGGGTCGGTGGGTGGCGCGGTGTCCGGCAGTGGAACGTCGTAGATCGGGCACGCGGACGGGGTCCTTCCCCCGCTTCCGCACGCGGCCACGACAGCGACGAGGGCACACGCGCACGCGCACACGAGAACCCTTGCAGACGTAATCGCCATTCACCGCCTCCCGACCATCCGGTTCCCGATGATTCTACGCGAGGAGATCGGAAGTGCCAACGCGGGAGGGAAACCCCCAAATCGTCGGGTGCCGTCGGCCGGCCACGCCGGGTAGGTCCTCGCCCCCCACCTTCTGGCGTCCGGTCGGGGGTCCGACCGATGGCAACTCGGGCTCCGCGGCGTCCGCAGCCCGGTCGGCGT
>VGRB01000464.1 GCA_016875475.1 Deltaproteobacteria bacterium | reverse complement strand
GAGATCCCGGGCGCCACGGCCGCGATCGCCTCGCCCTCGATCAGGACGTCGGCGGCCGTCGATCCCGAGGCGACGACCACCGTGCCGCCGCGGATCAGCGTCGCGGCGGGAACACCGGGCGTTCCGCACATCAGAACCACCGCGTGATCACGGACTTGCGGTCGGTGTAGAAGTCCACGGCGGACGCGCCGTGCGCCTTCACGTCCCCGAACATGCTGCCCTTCGCCCTGCCGGCCGCCGAACGGGAAGAACGCCATGGGCGCGGGCACGCCGACGTTGATCCCGAGCATGCCCGCCTGGAGGCGGTACGTGAACTCGCGCGCCTCGCGGCCGTCGTTCGTGTAGATCGACGACGCGTTGCCGTACTCGGTGCGGTTCGCGATCTCGATCGCCGAATCGAGCGTGTCCGCGCGCATGATGCAGGCGACCGGCCCGAAGATCTCCTCGGTCGCGATCACCATGCCGGGCCGCACGTCGTCGAACACGGTCGGCCCGACCCAGTGGCCGCGCGGAAGCCCCTCGACGCGCGCCTCGCGGCCGTCCATCAGCAGCTTCGCCCCCTCCGCGACGCCCTTTGCGATGTACCCGAACACGCGATCCCGGTGAGCCGCGGACACGACCGGGCCCATGGTGACGCCCGGCTTCGCGCCGTCGCCGAGCACGACCGCGCGCGCCGCGGCGAGCAGGCGGTCGCGCACCGGCTCGCAGGCGTCGCCGACCGCCAGCACGATCGCGGCGGCGAGGCACCGCTGCCCGGCGCACCCGAAGATGGACTCGGCCACGTTGGCGACCGACTTGTCCATCACCGCGGACGGCGTGACGATCATGAAGTTCTTCGCGCCGCCGAGCGCCTGGCAGCGCTTCCCGTGGTCCGCGCACGTGCGATGGACCTGCCGCGCGACCGCGGACGACCCGACGAACGACACGCCGACCACGTCCGGGTGGCCGCAGAGCGCGCTCGCGACGTCCCGCGCGCCGTTGACGAGGTTCAGCACCCCGGGCGGCAGGCCCGCCTCGTGCGCGAGCCGGACGATCACCTGCTGCGACAGCGGCGTCTGCTCGGACGGCTTCAGCACGACCGTGTTGCCGGACGCGATCGCGTACGGGTAGAACCAGAGCGGGATCATGGGGGGGAAGTTGTACGGCGCGATGACCGCGAACACGCCGAGCGGCTGCCGGATCGACTGGCAGTCGATGCCCGGGGCCACGTCCTCGAGCGCCTGCCCCATCATGAGCGTCGGCGCGCCGCACGCGTGCTCCACGTTCTCGGTGCCGCGGCCGACCTCGTTGCTCGACTCCGCGAGCGTCTTGCCGTGCTCGGCGGTGCAGACCGCCGCGATCTCGTCGCGGTGCGCGTCCAGCAGCGCCTTGAAGCGGAACAGCACGCGCGCCCGCGCCGCGGGAGGCGTCTCGCGCCAGGCCGGGAACGCCGCCCGCGCAGCCGCGACGGCCGCGTCCACGTCCGCCGCGCTCGACAGCGGCACGCGCCCGAGCAGCTCGCCGGTCGCCGGGTTCGTCACGTCGAGGGCGTCCGGGCCGGTCGCCGGGATCCACCGTCCGTTCACCAGGTTCCGGATCGGCTCCATGGTCGCGCTCCGCGTCTTCCCGAGGGACGTTAGACGACCCCAGCCGGGCGCGTCAAGCGGCAGGAGCCCGCTGCGGCGCTGCGGTCGGCATGTTGCAACTGCGATTCGCCCGGCGATATCATGGGGTTCGTCGCGCTCGCGGCGGCCACCCCCGGCCGCGGCGCGGGCGCCCTGACGGTGCGAGGCCCGATGGATCTGACGCTCGTCGTCTTCCTGTTGATGGCCGTGCTGTTCGACTTCCTGAACGGCTTCCACGACAGCTCCAACATCGTCTCGACGATGATCTCGTCGCGCGCCCTGGCGCCGCGCACCGCGCTCGCGATCACGGCGGTCGCGGAGTTCTGCGGGCCGTTCCTGTTCGGCGTGGCCGTCGCGACCACCATCGGCCACGAGGTGCTCGCCGGCACCGCCCTCTCGATCCCGGTCATCCTGTCGGCGCTCGTGTCCGCGGTCGCCTGGAACCTGCTGACCTGGTACCTGGGCATCCCGTCGTCGTCGTCGCACGCGCTGATCGGCGGCATGATCGGCAGCGCGCTCTGCCAGGCCGCGTATGCGCAGCCGCTGTCCACCATGAACGACCTCGTGGCGCTGACCGGCACGCTGAAGGCCGCCGGGCTCGTCAAGATCGTGACCGCGCTGGTGGTCTCGCCGCTGCTCGGGTCCCCGCGGCCGGATTCCTGCTCCTGAAGCTCGTCTTCTTCGTGGCGCGCGGGGCCACGCCGCGAGTGAACTCGTTCTTCAAGCGGGGCCAGGTCGTGACCGCGATCGGGCTCGCGCTGTCGCACGGCACGAACGACGCGCAGAAGACCATGGGCATCATCACGCTCGGCCTGATCGCCTCGGGCGTGCTGAAACCGACCCCGGAGGATGCGTTCCCGGTCCCGCTCTGGGTCGTCGCGCTGTCCGCGGCGGCGATCTCCGCCGGGACGGCCACGGGGGGGTGGCGGCTGATCAGGACCCTCGGCGGCAAGTTCTACAAGATCCGCCCGGTCCACGGGTTCGGGACGCAGGTCGCGTCGGCGTCCGTGATCCTGGGCGCCGCGCTGATGGGCGGCCCCGTCAGCACGACCCATGTCGTGTCGAGCGCGATCATGGGCGCGGGCAGCTCGGAGCGGTTCTCCAAGGTGCGCTGGGGCGTGGGGAAGCAGATCGTGCTGACGTGGATCGTGACGATCCCGGCCACGTCCCTCTTCGCCGCGCTGGTGTTCGCCGCGGTCCGGCTCGTGGTCCCGGAGGCGGCGGCGGCTCAGGCCCCGTGACGAGGCAGGGCGAGAGGTCGGGATTCGGACCCCGTGACGCGGCAAGGCGGGAGGTCGGCAATGGGATGGCTCACGAACTTCTTCAGCCCGAAGGGCGACAACTTCATCGGCTACCTGATCCAGCAGGCCGCCGTCGGCGAGCGGGGACTCGAGGCGCTCGTCGCCTACATGAAGGACCCGCAGCCCGAGCTGGCCGAGCAGGTGAACCGGCTGGAGAAGGATGCGGACGAGGTCCGGCGCGTGCTGATCGACGACCTCAACCAGACGTTCGTCACGCCGTTCGACCGCGAGGACATCTTCGCGCTCTCGGGCGCGATCGACGACCTCGTGGACTACGCCAAGACCACGGTCCGGGAGATGGTCGCGTTCGACGTGAAGCCGAACGAGCACCTGCTGCGGATGGCGGAGTTGCTGCTGCACGCCGGGCGCGAGATGCACCTCGCGATGCAGCGGCTCGAGAAGAACCCGAACGTGGCGAACGAGCACGCCCGGCGCGCCAAGGACGTGGAGAACAACATGGAGGCGGCTTACCGCGACGCCCTGGCCGCGCTGTTCTCCGGCCCCGCGACCCCAGATAGCATCGTGTGCATGCTGAAGAAGAGGGAGATCTACCGGCACATGTCGAACGCCGCTGACCGAGCCGACGCCGCCGCCAACCTGATCCACAACATCGTGGTGAAGATCACGTAGGCCGCCGCGCGGCCTGCGTGGTCCCGGTGGTCCCCGTTCCCGTTCCCGCCCTCGACACCGGACCGCCCTCCGTGCTAGTTCCCGGCCGGCCTCGACGGAGCGCCCGCCATGTGGGACGCCTACCTGACGCTGTCCGCGGATCACCCGTTCGCCACGGCGTTCGTGCAGTTCCTGGTCCTCGGCACGCTCGGCGAGGCGTTGTCGGGCATGGTCCGGACCGGTGTGCGCCGATGGCCGATGTCCCCGGCGCGGACCGCGCTGAAGGCGATCGGCTGGGGGCTCCTGGGCGCGTACATCAAGGGGATGTTCCTGACGGCCGCGGCGGGGGTCGCGTCGCTGGCGGAGCACGGAGCGCTGGGG
>VGRB01000463.1 GCA_016875475.1 Deltaproteobacteria bacterium | reverse complement strand
AAAGGCGATCTGGCGCTCCGGATCGTCCGTGGCGACGGTCAGCCGCTGTTCAGGCGGGATCGAGCGGTGAATCACCCGCAGGTTGGCCCGTTTCCCGGCACTGGCGGGCCCATAGTAGAGCACGCGACAGATCCGGGTGGCTGTCAACTGGCTGGTGGCCACGGCCCCGTCCTTCGTATTCACCGGCGCAGGCGGCCCGCATCGGCGGGCCTGGTCTTCCCTGCCCAGCAAGCGATGTGCCACGAAACGACAAGCATCTTCTTGTCATTTCATCAGATCCGGGGCCACCGCGGGGAACGGGCAAGCAATTTGCAACGCCCCCGCGGAACTGCAGGGCACTCGTGCACCGCGCCCACGGGCGCGAGCCTCGCCTCACCCACGGCCGGGAGCGCTCCATGACCACCAACACCGACAAGATCCTCAAGACCATGTTCGCGCGCCTGCTGCAGATCGAGATCGACGACGCGCTGCTCGGCAAGTTGTGCGCGGTCATCGACAGCGTGACCGAGCGGGTCGGCGGGAACTTCGATCTGGAGACCGTCCAGGGACAGAACACGTTCCGGGCGCTCCTGTGCTCGATGGTGGTCCACGGCTGGGGCAACGGCATGCACCCTTACCACAACCCCGCGAACAACCAGGACGGCAACCCTCTCGAGGTGCGGGTCAGCAAGGACATCCTCATGTCCATGCTCGACCTGCAGGCGCTCCGCTACGTCAAGAAGGACGCACAGGGGCGCGTGAAACAGGCCCTGTTCGAGCCCGACCACAACGCGCGGGTCCGGCAACAGATCGACGATATCCTGGCCGAGATCAGCCACGACAAGTGGAAGTGACGACGGCGCGCACCGCGCGGGCGAACGAAGCCGGCCGCGTTCACGGGGACGCGGCCGGCTTTCCTCGGCGGCGGTGGCAGCGCGGCGCCGGGGCGGCTAGAACACGTTGCGGCCTTCGGCCAGGATCTCGTTGAGCGCGTCGCGGAAGTACTCGGTCGAGCCGGCCACCTCGGGCGTGACCTTCTCCTTGTAGAGCTCCCACGACTTCTTGATCTCCGGCCCCAGGGCGTCCAGCAGGTTGCCGGCGGCCAGCGCGCGCTCCCAGGCGTCGCGGTTGTAGACCTTGATGTCGGAGACCAGCGCGCGGGCCAGCATCTCCTCCTTGGTGCGGCGGCGACGCGGCGCGCCGGGCTGGTCAAGGACGGCGGTGCCGGCGGGGGCCGGCGTGCGGGCCGCGGCCGGCTGCGGTTGCGGGCGCTGCGGAGCCGGAGCCGGGGGGCGCGGCGCCTCGGGGGCCGGACGAACGGGCGTGCGGGACTCCGGGCGGGCGGCGGCCGCGGGTTGGACGGCCTCGGCGGTCCGGTCGGTGCCGTCCAGCACGAACACCCCGCGGCAGGACGGGCAGCGGACGCGGATCTTGCGGTGCGGCACGCGCTCGGCGTCCAGGCGATAGCGCGCGCGGCATTCGGTGCACGTGGTGATCATGAACCCGCTCCTTTGGGAGTTCCGGTACCCGTCGGCAGTCCAACACGGATTTCGGCCGGGGCGGGCGGGGATTTAGCGCGAAATGGCGGGGCCGCCGGTCACGGGCGGTAGACCAGATCGGTCACCAGCCGCCCCACCTGTTCCAGGGTGGCCGGCGAGCAGCGGTCCGGCGTGTCGGCGAGCGTGTGCCACTGCGGGTATTCGAAGTCGATCAGGTTGACCGCCGGGATGCCCGCGAGCAGGAACGGCACGTGGTCGTCGTACACGGCCGGACCCGGGACCGGTTCGAACACGCCCAGGCCCAGGTCGGCCGCGCGGTCGAAGACCAGGCGCGTCCACGCGGGCGCGTGGGCCAGCGAGTAGCCCTCCTGAGGGATGCGGGCCCCGGTCTCGCCCACCAGGTCCAGCAGCACCAGCCCGCGCGGCACCAGCCCGGCCAACGGATTGCCGAATTCGTTGCGGGTGGCCACCAGGTGCCGGCTGCCGAGACAGAAACCGGAGGCGTCGTGGGCCGCGCCCGAGTCCTCGGCGTCGAAGAAGAGGAGGTCCACGCCCTGGGGCGGCGGCGACCCGCCGAACAGCTCGATCAGGTGCAGCAGCACGGCGGTGCCGCTGGCGCCGTCGTTCGCCCCGGCGATGGGCTCCCCGCGCCGGGCGGGCGCGGGATCGAGATCGGCCCACGGCCTCGTGTCGAAGTGCGCGCCCAGCCACAGGCGGGGACCTGCGGTCGGGCCGGCCGAGACCACGACGTTGCAGGCTTCCAGCGGCGAGCCGCCGGGCCCCAGCGGCGCCTCGAAGCAGACAGGGACCGCGCGCAGGCGGGCCGCGGCCGCAGCCGCCAGGATCCGCGCCCGCAACGCGCGGTTGCCGCGGGAGCCGGGCGTGCGCGGTCCGAGCGCGCACTGCTCCTCCAGCAGCTGGTAAGCCCGCTGACCGGAGAAGACCGGCGCGGCGGCAGGCGCCGACGCCGCCGGCGCCGCCACGGCCGTCGCCAACCCGGCGCCCAGGAGCGTCCGGCGCCACGCCCGCCGCAGTGCCCGGAGCCGGCCGCCCGCCGGCGGGGCGTTTGGACCGCCCGCAGACAGGGGACCGCTAGAAGACAAACGTCGCCTCCACTCCCAGCCCGAGCGTGGTCTGCGTCTGATCGGTCGCGATGTTCACGCTGCGGGCGAACTTGAACCGCAAGGCGCCCGTCAGGTTCCGCGAGATCTGGTAGGTGAATCGCGGCTCCAGACTGATGCGCTTGGTCCCGGTCGGAGCGGTCGGCGCCGTGCCGGGGTTGATGCGGTCGGTGCGATCGGTCTGGTAGGCGACATCCAGGTCCATGGTGACGTTCTGGCTGGACCCCGGCTTGTAGAGGCCCAGGTTGGCGAGGAATCTCTCCGCCTTGAACTGGTGCCGCAGCTGGACGCCGTAGCGCCCCTGCGAGGCCTTCGTCACCACGCCGTTGCCCCGCGTGTCGTCCCACTTGAGATTCGCGTTGAGGGTCGCCGACAGGCCGCTCGGGAAGGTCAACGTCCAGCGCGGCTGCAGCGAGGTGGAGATCGTCGGGTTGAACACGGTGGCCGTGTAGTTGTTGACCGTCAACCCGCGCTTGTAGCCGACGTTCAGGCTCGAGGCGCGCAACCAGCCCTCGCCCTCCTTGCCGCCGCCCCCGAGCAGGCCCCACTTCTCGAGGCCCGACAGCGAGACGGTGACGTCCGGCCAGTCCTCGCGCCGGTTGCGCGACTCCGAACCCACCTGTTCGCGACGACCATCGGTGCGCCCGTACTTGAAGTCGACCGACAGCGCCCGGGTCACCTTCGTCGCCGTCGACAGCGAGATCGTCTCCTGCTCGTCGAAGCCGCTGCTGGCATAGCGGGAAGGATCGACGTCCAGGCTGCCGGCGAAGCCGGCCTGGTACCAGAACGAGGCCTTGTCGAGCAGGCGCGCGTAGCTGCTCTGGTCGCGGGTCGTCAGCGTGAACTTCAGCGGCTGGAAGTTGCGCAGCACGCCCAGGACGGGCTCCACCAGCGCGCGCGGGCCGAAGCCCCCGCCGCCGCCGGTCGCCGGCGGCCCGGCCCCGGGAGCGCTCGCCGGCGGCGTCTGGCCCGCCGCCCGCGCCTCTTCGCGCTCCTGTTCGATCCGCGCCTCGGCCGCCTCCAGCAGGCGCTCCTCCTCGCGCCGTTGCCTCTCCTCAGGGGTCAACAACTCGTCGCCCGGGAACGAATCGCCCGGCCCGCCGGTGACCGCGCTGTCGGCCGGCGCGCGCCCCGGCTCCAACGTCGGCGGCGGGCCTCCGGGCAGCCGGCGGGCCGCCTGTTCCTCGCGCCGCCGCTGCGCGGCCACCATCTGCTCGCGCTGGGCATCGCCGTACTTCCGTTCCGGGAACACCGCCTTGAACGCCTCGCCGACCGGGACGTTGACGCGCAGGTCCCAGTTCGCCCCC
>VGRB01000462.1 GCA_016875475.1 Deltaproteobacteria bacterium | reverse complement strand
GGGGATCACGTCGGCAAGGTCGCAGCAGTAGTCCCACATGTACTGGGTGACGTGCTCCTGCGCGGTCGCGAAGATCCGCGTGAAGTGCTCCTGGCGGCCGCTCTCCATCGAGCGCACCACGCCGAGGGCCTTCATCCGGCGGACCGTGTGGAGGTCCGCGAACCGGTCGCGACCGCCGCGGAACTGGTCGAGCACCTTGCCCTGCATGTCGCCGTGGCGCTCGATCCGGAGGCGGTAGAGCTGCCACGCGTCGGCGCCGGACGCGACCGCGGTGTCGAGCGAGCGGAGCCAGTCCTCGATCGTCTGGTCCTTGCAGCCGTAGATCAGGTCGATGCTGACGCTCGGAATGCCGGCGCGACGAACCGCCTCGATGGACGCCAGCGCCTCGGCGCCGTCGTGCGAGCGGCCCATCCCGCGCAGCACGTGGTCCTCGAAGCTCTGGACGCCGATGCTGATGCGGTCGACGCCGTGCGACTTCAGGACCGCGAGCTTCGCCGCCCCCTGCTCGCCGAGGATCGACGCAGGCTCCGCCTCGAAGCTGAACTGGCGGCAGCCGGACAGGTCGACGCGGTCGAGGAACCGAGAGAGCAGGGAGTCGAGCTGCGCCGCGTCGAGCAGCGTCGGGGTGCCGCCGCCGAACAGGATCGACGACGCGGAAAGCTTCTCGACGCCGAGCCACCCGCGGACGACGTCGGCCTCGCGGATCAGCAGGTCCGCGTAGCGGTCAACCTCGTCGCGCGAGGGGTTGATGCGCTTGACCCAGTGGCAGTAGTGGCAGCAGAAGCGGCAGAACGGGATGTGGGCGTACAGCGCGCGCGGCCGGTCGCCCCGCCACTCCTCCGCGGTCGCGAGCAGGGTCTCGGGCTCCTGCGGCGGGTACATGGTGATGGGGGGATACGTGATCACCGGTAGCCAGCGATCGTCGGGCAGCAGGACGCCCGCTTCGACCAGCTCCGGGTAGCTCACCGACGCAAGCAGCGCGTCGGCCTTCTCGATCCACTCGCGAGGATCCGCCATGCACCTCCGATCCGGCCGCCGGGGAGGAAGCGGATCAGCGCTTCGCCTTCCCGTCGGCCCCGCACGCCTTCCGGAAGATCAGCGTGTACCCCTTCGTGATCCAGACACGCTCGCAGCCGGGGCAGGGCTCCCAAAGGGTCCGTTCCGGAAGGAAGTCCGGCAGGGGCACGCTCCGGGGCGGCACCTCGAACCCGGCCCGCCGCGCGAGGTCGGTGACTTCCTCGCCGGCCCCGGTACTATCGTACACCCAATCCACGTGGACGACGAGGCGGCCGCCGGGCTTCAGCAGGCGACAGAACCTCTTCAGGTAGTTCACCTCCCGCGACTTCCCCGGCGAGAACTGGACGGAATTGACGAACATCACGACGGACAGGGTATTCGGCCCGAGGTCGTCCAGCGACGTCTCCCGCGGCGACTTCACGAACCGCCCCTCGATGGGCGCGTGGGGAACGCCCTCCGCGTCCAGCTCGGCGGCGCGAGCCCGGATCATGGGCACCATGTCCTTGACGATCTCCGTGCCGTAGACCTTCCCGCCGGGGTGCACGAGCTTCGCGACCCGCTTCAGGTAGAAGCCCGGACCCGCGCCGACGTCCGCGACGACGTCCCCGGGCTTCAGGTCGATCCCCTCGAAGATCGTGTCCTCGATCCGGCCCCAGTTCGACGACGCCTCCGGCGTGAACAGGTACGAGTCCGGCGGCTCGACGCCCTTGCCGTAGCACCAGCCCTGGAGGCAGCGCAAGCCGTCCTCGCACCACATGCCGGTGGGGCGGCGGTCGCACTTCTGCCCCCGGCCGCCGACCTCCTCGCCGGGCAGCGGGGCGCCGGGCGTGCGGCTGACGAAGGCGCAGGCGGCGGTCGGCACGACGAGGATGGCGATCGCCGCAGCGACACATTGCAGCGCTCGGGAAGCGCGAGGCACGACCCCTCCGCACGTGCGGCCCGTCAGCCCCCCGGTCCGCCCGCGGGGGACCGAGGGGCCGAGCCAGTATATGGACGTGAAGCACGGGCCGCAATCGAGGAGCGGGATCGCCGGCGGCGCGATCAGGGGGCCCTGCCGTACCCGATTCCGCGCAGGGCGTCTTCCACTTCGCCCAGGATTGCGGGGTCGTCGATCGTTGAGGGGATGTTGAAGGGCTGGCCGTCCGCGATCTTGCGCATGGTCCCGCGCAGGATCTTGCCGGACCGGGTCTTCGGCAGGCGCTTGACCGGGGCGGCCTGCTTGAAGCAGGCGATCGCGCCGATCCGGTCGCGGATCATCCCGACCAGCTCCTTCGAGATCTCGGCCTCGGCGCGGGTGACGCCCGCCTTCAGGACGTACAGGCCGACCGGCACCTGCCCCTTCAACCCGTCCTCGACGCCGAACACCGCGCACTCCGCGACGTCGGGGTGGGTCGCCACGATCTCCTCCATCGCGCCCGTGGACAGGCGGTGGCCGGCGACGTTGATGACGTCGTCCACGCGGCCCATGATGAAGACGTAGCCGTCCTCGTCGACGTTGCCGCCGTCACCGGTGAAGTAGAACCCCGGGAACGGGTCCAGGTAGGACTCGCGGAAACGCTGGTCGTTCTTCCAGAGCGTGGGCATGCAGCCGGGGGGGAGCGGCAGCTTGACCGCGACGATCCCCTCGGTGCCCGCCGGGAGCTGCCTGCCCTCGTGGTCGACGATGCGCACGTCGAACCCCGGCGCGGCCTTCGTCGGCGAGCCCGCCTTGATCGGGAGCGGCTCGATCCCGAGGCAGTTCGCGGCGATGGCCCAGCCGGTCTCGGTCTGCCACCAGTGGTCCACCACGGGGCGGTCGAGCAGCTTGGACGCCCAGAAGTACGTGTCCGGGTCGAGGCGCTCGCCCGCCAGGAACAGGTAGCGGAAGCCGGACAGATCGTACTTCTTCAGGTAGTCGCCGTTCGGGTCCTCCTTCTTGATCGCGCGGAAGGCCGTCGGCGCGGTGAACAGGATCTTCACGTCGTGCTGCGAGATCACGCGCCAGAACGCGCCCGGGTCCGGCGTGCCGATCGGCTTGCCCTCGTACAGGATCGTGGTCGCGCCGTAGAGGAGCGGCGCATAGACGATGTACGAGTGGCCGACGACCCAGCCCACGTCGGACGCGGCCCAGAAGACCTCGCCGGGCCGCGCGTCGTAGACCGCCTTCATCGTCCAGTGGAGTGCGACCGCGTGGCCGCCGTTGTCGCGGACGATGCCCTTCGGGATGCCGGTCGTGCCGGACGTGTAGAGGATGTAGAGCGGGTCCGTCGCCTCGAGCGTGACGCAGTCCGCGGGCTTCGCGGCCGCGACCAGCGCCTCCCAGTCGAGGTCCTGGCCGGGCTTCAGCTCCGCCCTGGCCATGGGGCGCTGCAGGACGACCACCTTCTCCGGCTTGTGTGTGGCAAGCGAGATCGCCTTGTCGAGCAGCGGCTTGTATTCGATGACCTTCCTGCCCTCGAGCCCGCACGACGCGGACAGGATCGCCTTCGGCTGCGCGTCGTCGATGCGGATGGCCAGCTCGTTCGGCGCGAACCCGCCGAACACGACCGAGTGGACCGCGCCGATGCGGGCGCACGCGAGCATCGCGACCACCGCCTCCGGGACCATCGGCATGTACAGGATGACCGTGTCGCCCCTGCCCACGCCGAGGCCGCGGAGCGCGCCAGCGAAGGTCGCGACGCGGTCCCGCAGCTCGCGGTAGGTGAGCTTCAGGACCGCGCCCGTGATCGGGCTGTCGTAGATCAGCGCGACCTGGTCGGCCCGGCCGCCCTCGACGTGCCGGTCCAGCGCGTTGTAGCAGGTGTTCAGCCGACCGCCCGCAAACCACCGGTAGAACGGCGGGTTCGAGTCGTCGAGGACCCGGTCCCAGCGCCTCTCCCAGGAGATCCCCTCCGCCGCTTCGCCCCAGAAC
>VGRB01000461.1 GCA_016875475.1 Deltaproteobacteria bacterium | reverse complement strand
TTGTCACCTCCGCAAGTATCACGATTGATACGTCCGCCGTCAAGCAGGACTCGGCCAAGCCCCCCCGCAGCCGAAAGGAACTTTCAACCCGCGAACGGAGTACCGGGCTTCGGCCACGGCCGCAGCAGGCGGACGTGGACGCGGCCATCGGCGTCGAGGGACGGTCGTTCGTTGCTGAACGGTGCGCGCAGGCCATAGCGCTGATGGGCCTCGACGCCCTTCCTGTCGTCGGCTCGAACGGCGGTTGCGGCGTGAAGGGAAAACCCGTCCGCGGAGTCGCACAGGCGCTTCGGGTCGTCGTCGTCGCCGTGGTCGCCGGGGTCGCGGCCGTCCGGGCTGATCGGCGACCGCGGCCTTGCTCGCTTACCCACCTGAGGGCCGGATGGGGATCACGGTGCCACGATGCCGAACCTCCTTCGTCGGCCCCGGCTCCGGCACGGCCACGGGCAACTCCACCGCAGGGATGTCCGATATCAGCTTGTCGACCCGCTCCGGGGTGATGTCGGCGTACCGAGCGGTGACCGTGGCCGCGTTCTTGTGGCCGAGCACCTGCGACAGTTCGTAGAGGGTCATCCCGTTGCGGATGGCCCTGATGGCGAAGCAGTGGCGGAGATCGTGCACGCGCAGGTCGGCACTCTTAATCCGCGGGTTGAAGGTTCAAGTCCTTCTGGGCTCACCGGGAAACAGCGAACGCGACGACGACGGACGGCGCTCCGCGCGCCCGCGCGTCCGCCCCCGCACTTGCAGATCCGCTCACTCCCGACGTACGCTTCCCGCCATGGACGCGCCCTCCGCCATCGCGACGCGCCGCACCGTCAAGGTCGTCGTGTCCGACATCCACATGGGCACCGGCGCGCGACCCGGTCTCGCCAACCCTTACGAGGACTTCCACCACGACGACCGCCTGGCCGAGCTGATGCGCCACTACGCGGGGGGGGAGTTCGCGGACGCTGACGTCGAGATGGTGATCGCGGGCGACTTCCTCGACCTCCTGAAGGTGCCGTACCGCGGGCGGTTCGAGACCGAGGTCACCGAGGAGATCGCCCTCGACAAGGTCCGGCGCTGCGTGATCGGGCACCCGGAGGTCTTCGACGCGCTCGCGGCGTTCGCGGCCGCGCCCGGCCACCGCGTCACGTACATCACCCCTCCGGCGCGCGCGGCTCGGGCTCGCGGCGGACTCGGGCGCGATCCAGTTCCTGCCCGCCCAGGAGTTCTACCGGCTGCCCGGCGGCGTGGTCGTGACCCACGGGCACATGTTCGAGGCGGTCAACCGCACGGACGCGATCGGCGCGCTGACCACGACCGGGGACGGCCGGACCATCGTCAAGCTCCCGTTCGGGAGCCAGTTCTTCGTGCGCGTGCTCGCCCCGGTCAAGGCCGAGCAGCCGCTGATCGACCTGGTCCACCCGCTGTCGTCGTTCATCCTCTGGGGCCTGCTGTTCGACCTGCGCTTCACGCTGCGCGTGCTCTGGCGCATGGCCGAGTTCATCCTGACCACGCACGTGAGGCGCGAGCACATCCGGGCCGCCGGGTTCCTCGGCACGGTCCAGATGCTGTTCGAGGAGGTCGCGCTGTCCGGGCGGCTCGAGCGTCGCGCGCTGCGGCTGCTGCGCTCGTCCGCGGACGTGGGCACGCTCATCGTCGGCCACAGCCACGGCGCCAAGGTGCGCCGGTTCCCGCGCGGCAAGGTCTATGTGAACACCGGCACCTGGGTGCGGCTCGTCAGCCTTGACCTGCACGACCTCGGCACCCGCAACTACCTGACCTACGCCCTGGTGGAATACCGCGAGACCGGCGCCCCGTCGGTCCGGCTGATGCGATGGCGCGGCGTGCCGCGCTCGCTCGAGGAGGTCGTCGCGTGACCCTGTCCCGGCTCGTCGTCCGACTGCTCCTGGCCCTGGCCCTGGCCCTGGCCCTGCCCTCCGCCTGCTCGCTGGGTGGTCCCGGCGACGAGACCGGCGCGCGCCCCGACGAGGCGGCCGAGCGCGACGCGTGGGAGTCCGGGGATGCGTCCCACGACGCCGCGGGCGATCCGGGCGGCGACCCGGGCGGCGATCCGGCCTCCGAGCCCGGCCAGGGGCACTACCCGCCGACGGCCACGCCGCAGCAGGTGACCGCGCTCGCGCAGGTGAACCGCTTCCGGACCGCGTGCGGCCTCCCGACGGTGGACGAGGAGGAGGCGCTGAACTTCGCGGCCCAGGCGCACGCCGAGTTCATCGTGAAGAACTGCGCCAACTACGCGAACAGCGGGCTGTCCCCCCACAACGAGGACCCGGGCTGGCCGGGCTTCACCGGCGTGAACTTCTGGGACCGGACCGCGCACTTCGGCTACCAGGGGATGGGCGGGGCCGAGATCATCGCCTTCGTGAACAACCCGACGCTCGCGGTCTCCGGGTGGATGGACACGCTGTACCACCGGCTCCCCATCACCGACCCCGCAACCGTCGAGATCGGTTACGGGAACGCCGGGCTCGGCGGCGGCGCGCCGTGCGGGAACCCGATGCTGAGGAAGGCGGACGTGATCGATTCCGGGTCCGGGGCGGTGAAGGGCGACCCGATCGTCCTCTACCCCCCCGCCGGGGCCGTCGCGATCCCGAGGTCGTTCGACGGGTACGAGTCGCCGCAGCCCCCGGCGCCGCCCGGCGGGTACCCGTCCGGGTACATCGTGACCGTGCAGTTCGGGAAGAAGATCGGGTTCGAGGTCGAGGGGCACCGGATCCTGGAGGCCGGGACCACGCCGCTCCCGCACGTGTTCCTGGCGCCGTTCGCGGACCCGGAGCACGACGTCCGCAGGGACGGCCTCCTCGACAACGCCCTCGCGCTGTACGCGCACGAGCCGCTCGCCGCGAAGACCGACCACACCGTGGTCATCGACCTGATCCGGGGGGGGAAGCCGCTGAAGCTCGAATGGACGTTCAGGACCGGGGCGCAGTAGGGGGCGGGTCTCACAGACAGTCGAACCTGTCCGCGACCGGGTCGAGCTTGCACTCCTTCCCGGCCGCCGCGCAGTCGTAGGTCAGCAGGATCCCCTTGTGGCAGAACACGAGGTCCGAGCCGGCGCAGAGGCCGGCATCGGTCACCACGCCGCACGCCTCGCCGCACTTGCCGATGCTCGAGCAGACGAGGCCCTCGGCACAGGCGCCGCAGTCGCCGGTGCACCCGTCAGGTCCGCACTCCCGGCCCTCGCACTGGGGCTCGCAGCGCTCGGGCACCACGCACGCGTACTTCTTCGCGAGCGCGTCCCACCCGCAGAGCCGGCCGGACGCGGGGTCGCAGATCTCCTTCTTCAGCACGCCCTCGCCCGAGGACACGTCGCACCACTGCAGCTCGGTGCCGACGCAGCGGCCGGTCGCGGTCACGTCGTGGCAGGAGGTGTCCCCGACGCACGCCCCCTCCGGCGTGCAGAAGAGGTCCGCCGGGCAGTCGCCGCACGTGTCGCCGCAGCCGTCGGAGCCGCACGCCCTGCCCGCGCAGCTCGGCGTGCACCCCTTGAGCACGCACGTGAAGTCCATGCCGCAGAACTCGTTGTCGGCGCAGCCAGGCTGGCACTCGCCGCCGCACCCGTCCTCGCCACAAAGCTTCCCTTCGCACGCGGGCACGCAGACCTGGACGCAACGGTTCGCGACGCAGATCTTGCCCCACTCGCACCAGCCGCACAGGTCTCCGCACCCGTCCTCGCCGCACTCGTTGTCCTCGCAGCTCGGCAGGCACGGCGTCTCGCCGGGGGCGTCGTGGGCGTCGGCCGGGTCCGCGTCGGTCCCGGGGGCGCCCGGGTCGGGCGGCGCGACGCCCTCGTCGGACTTCGGCACGTCCGCCTGCTCGGGGGCCGGGTCGGCGCCGCCGACGTCGGTCTCGCCGGCGGGGGCGTCCGGGTCCCATGCGGGGTTGCGCGGACCGTCGTCCGGGGCGCCCC
>VGRB01000460.1 GCA_016875475.1 Deltaproteobacteria bacterium | reverse complement strand
GGGAGGTCGGCCTCGCGAAGCGGGCCGGCCTCGTCGAGGACCAGCGTGCCGCCTTCGTCCGCGTGGCGGGGGCCGTTTCCCGCCAGTTCGAGGACCGGATCCGGGTGACCCGGATCGACTGCGCGGTCTCCGACGGCCTCGGCCGCTTGATCCAGGAATTGCGGCAGAAGGGGATATCCCAGTGGTGGAACGGGCTGGACAACCGTCACAAGCCCTCGCCGCAGGCGCTGTACGACAAGCTGGTCGCTCGGCAGTTGAGCGAGTTGGGGGTCTCGCGCACGGTCGCCGATCGGTTCGAGGAGGCATTCACCGAGGCAAGGCGGCTCGAACTCCGGGCGCTGCGCAGCCCGGACTGCCAGCTCCTCTACCTGCGTGTGGACGGCGGCGAATACCGGGAAATCGGCCGGCTGTCCGGGGGTAGACGCGTGAGTCTCATCCTGTCGCTGCTGCTCGAGGCGCACGACGACCGCCCCCTCGTCATCGACCAGCCCGAAGACGAACTGGACAATGAGTTCATGTGGGAGACCGTCCTGCCGGTTTTGCGACGGCTGAAGGGACGACGCCAGGTGATTGTGGCTACCCACGACGCGAACATCGTCGTGAACGGCGACGCCGATCTCGTGGTCCTGCTCGAGGCGGAAGCGGACCACGGACACGTCGCCGTGTCCGGCGCGATAGAGGATCCGGTCGTGAGGACCGCGATCGTCGAAACCGTGGACGGGGGCAGGGTGGCGTTCGAGCTTCGCAAGGCCAAGTACGGTTTCTAGAAGAGTGGCCGAAGGACCGGCATGGACTGGCTCGACATCCTGCGGCGCATCGAGTCCGGCGAGGACGACCGCACCGAGTTCAAGCGCGGCGCCGGCGACCTGAAGCCGATCGGGCGCGCGATCGCGGCGTTCGCCAACTCGGACGGCGGGATCATCATGCTGGGCGTGGACGACATCGGTACGATCGTCGGGGTTCGCGAGGCCCCGGACTCCGTGACCGAGCGCCTGACCGCCTGCCTCCAATCCGGATTGAGCGCGCCAGTGCAGGCGCGCATCGGCAGGAACCTGGACCCGCTCGGATGGGTGCACTGGATCGAGGTACCGCGGCAGCGCGGATTCGAACCCCTGCGCCATGAGGGTCGCGTCCTGGTTCGGCGTGGAAGGGCGAACGGGGAACCGTCGCCGGCCGAGCTGCAGGACATGTACAACGCCTTCGGCTGCATCATGACCGAAGAGCGCACGATCGATGCCGCTCGCCTCGATTCCATCGACTTCCAGGCGTTCCGGGAGTACCTGGGGTGGCTCGGCCTGGATGTGGCCGGTGAGCCGCAGCCCGATCCCGAGAGCGACCTGAGGGCGCGTGGCGTGGTGACCGATATCGGCGGCGAGACGCGGGCCACCCTGTATGGCGTCCTCGCTTTCGGACGCACGCCGCAGTCCTACCCGCAGACACGCAGCTTCTTCGTGGAGTGCGTCGCGTACGGTGGAAACGACCAGTCCGCCGAGGTACTCCAGGCCGCCGAGGGAAAGGGGCGGATCCACGAGCAGGTGGAGCGGGCAGTCGGGTGGCTCATGGGCCTGCGCAGGAACGAGAGTCTGCGGGGGTTGACCCGGGAGGACGTGCCTCTGGTACCGGTCGCCGCTGCCCGCGAAGTCCTCGTCAACGCCGTCGCCCACCGCGACTACGCCATCACCGGGTCCAAGATCCTCGTCGAGGTCTTCCTCGACCGGGTGGTCGTCACCAGCCCCGGCTCCCTGCCGAACGGCTTGACCATCGAGTCGGTGGTTCGCGGAGGGAATCCGCGCTCGCGAAACGAGTCGATGGCCAACTTCCTCGTCTCCGCGCGGAAGATGGAGCAGCGAGGGCGGGGCTGGCCGATCGTGCGAAGGGCGATGTCCAGGCACAACGGCACCGAACCCGAGATCCTGGAGGACCGTAGCGCCAGGTTCGTCCGGGTGACGCTGCGGCTCGGATCCGGCCGCCCCGACGGCGGGCCGGAAGGGGGTTGACGGACGGGGCCCGACTCCGGACGATCAGTCGGGTCCCGCACGGAGTCCCGCCGATGTCGCCCTCCCGCCTCGTCGCGCCCGTGGTCCTGGTCGCCGCGATCGCAGCCTCCCCCGCCGCCGCGGAGTGGCGGAAGGTGGGCACGACCCACAAGGACGACCTGCTCGCGGCCCTGTCCGTCCCGGACGATCGCCGCGTGTACGTCGGCGGCATGCGGCTCGAGCAGATGGGCGGCTTCCCCGTCCCCTCGACCGTGCTCTACATGACCCAGGACCGCGGCCTGACCTGGACCCCCATCGTCACGAACCTCGCGGCCGCGTCGGGCGGGTTCTTCGGCGGGGTGGTGTCCGACATCGCGTTCCTGCCGACGAAGCAGGGGTGGGCGCTGCTCGGGGACTCGGTCTACCGCACGGACTCGGCCGGCGGCCAGTGGAAGCGGACCAAGCTCGGGAAGACCCCCCGCAGGATCCGCATGTTCGACGAGAAGGCCGGCGTGGCGGTCGGCGAGAAGGGCGCGACGTGGCGCACCGAGGACGGCGGCGAGACGTTCGCGGAACACCCGGCGGGCACCGAGGCGGACCTCGACTGCATGCACTGGCTCGACCGCGACACGGGGTTCGCGGCCGGGGTCCGGACGAGCGGGGAGGACGACCCCGAGACCCTGAAGACGAAGACGTCCTACCACGAGTCCGTGCTGCTCTCGACCGCGGACGGCGGCCGCTCGTGGAAGGTCGCGACGGCGTTCGAGGGGCGGTCCGTCTGCCCGCTCTTCTTCCTCGCCGACGGCCGCACCGGGTTCCTCGCCGCCGCGGACCAGGACCCGGACATGGGCCGGCCCGGCCCGGCCTACCTGTTCAAGACGGCTGACGGGGGCGCGACCTGGACCGACATGAAGCTCGACGTGAAGGTCGGCATCGGGATGTTCGGCATGCCGATCATGGTGTCGTACTTCATGGCGATGCACTGGACCGACGCGGACCGCGGCGTGATCGGCGGCGACGCGTACGTGGCGGACACCGGCGGGAGCGGCGGCGCCTCCACCCCGCCGATCTACCGGGTGGTCGATTTCCGCACGATCGACGGCGGCACGACCTGGGACAAGACCGACCTCGGCACGATCCAGATCTCGCTCGGCGGCGGCGGCCAGATGCCCCCGACCGACGGCCGCGTCCTGGCCGGCCGGATGCTGTCCGGCGTCGAGGGATTCATGGCCGGGGAGACCGGCGCGGTGTTCGCGTACGAGTACGCCTGCAAGGACCACGCGGAGTGCGGCCTCGGCTACGCCTGCGGGGCGGACGGCAGGTGCATCGCCGTGCTGACGCCCGAGGGGTGCAAGGGCGCGGAATGCCAGGGAGACGACCGGCCGGCGACCGGGGACGGCGCCGCCGGCGGGCCCGACGCGCTCGGCCCGGACGGCGGGTCCGGCGCCCCCTCGTGCCCGGACGGGGCCTGCCCGGAGGGGCCGGCCGGGGGCTCCTGCGGCGCCGGGGCGGCGGGGCCGTGGTGGATCGCCCTGGCGCCGGCACTTGCCGTTCTCGCGCGGCGGCGATCCCGGCCCTGACACCGGTTCCGTCCTTGCCGTCCTCCTCCCCGAAGCCACGGAACGGATCGCCCTAGCGTTCGAGGCAGGTCGTGCGCGCAGCAGCCTTCGTCTTGGTGATTTCCGCATTCGTCGCTTCGGGTTGCGGCGGGGGCGGGACCGCGCCGCTCAATCGCGACGCGGGGAAGGACGATGTCGATGGACGCCGAGAACGGCACGTACCGCGCCGGCCGTTCGGGCGGATCGCTCGATGGATTTCGTGGACCTTCCCCGCCGCATGCGGAGGCACGCCCGCCCGAGGGGGGCGATCAGGTCGTCTCGAAACGTCATGAGTTTGGCGAGCTTCTCGAACTTGCGTTAGTCAGTCTCTGGAAACAAGTCGCCGG
>VGRB01000459.1 GCA_016875475.1 Deltaproteobacteria bacterium | reverse complement strand
GTGGGGGAGGGGCGGGGGGTCGGGGACGGGCTCGGACGGGTCCGGCGTGCCGCACGGCGCGATCGGGATGTGCCAGTCCGACCCGCCGTTGTTGTCCCAGGAGCCGTCGTCGTTGTGGACCACGAAGTCGACGACGGTCGCGGCGTCGTCGAACGGCAGGAGCGTCGCGCAGAAGCCCTTCTCGCAGGCGGTCATGGGCGTCTCGACGGACTTGCCGTCGCCGTACGCGACCGTGCCCGCGGGCCACAGCGACTCGGGGGGGAGCTGCCAGCCGTCGATGCCCCAGTGCAGCCTGGCTGCGCGCGGGTGCGTGACGGTCACCGCGTCGTCGCAGTCGGGCGCGGCGGGCGTCCACTTGCCGCCGCCCGGGTCGCCGCCCGCCGACCCGACGTACAGGTGCCGGATGGGGGTGCGCGTCACGTTCCCCTGCTCGTCCGCGACCTCGACGTACCAGTCCACGAGCCGGTCCGCGACGCCGGTCAGCTCGACCCAGTAGACGTCCGCGATCTCGGCCGGGAGGACCGACGTGTCGAACTCGGGGTCGTTCGTGACGTTCTCCTTGGGGAAGGCGCGCTGGGCCATGGGCAGGGCCTCCCACGCGTCGATCCCGGCCCCCCCCGCGTACGTCTCGTTCGCGTCGTCGCCGAGCGGGTTCTTGCCGTCCGCGTCCAGCCGGTAGCGGAACACGGCGGTCGCAACGCCGGACACGTCGTACGCGAACGTCCAGAACAGCGCGCGGGGGGGCAGTTCCACCTGCTTGTACTTGTAGAGCGGACCGTAGTTCAGCCCGCCCGGGTTGTCCGGCCAGTGCTGGGGCGCGAACACGGTCGGGGGGGTCTTGTCGGCCGCGCCCGCGGGGATCGCCTGCTTCGCCCGCGCGACCGCCTCGTTCGACGCGACCACGGGCTTCAGCTCCATGTCCAGGGCCTTGCCGTAGTACATGTAGCCGCTGTTCAGCGCGCCGAGCAGGAAGTGCCACGCGCGCTCGACCTTCGTCGCGGACGGGGACTCCGCGTGCAGCACGCGCGCCGGATCCGCCGGGCCCGCCGCGTCCTCCGCGGTCAGCACCCAGTTCGTCGCGGCCACGATGACCGCGAAGTTCCGCTCGTCCTCGGCCCATCCGTTCGCGGGGTCCACGTTCCCGTCCTTGTCCACGAGCGGCCAGTTCCAGTTCCAGAAGGTCGGCGCGCCGAAGTCCCCGTCCGCGTTCACCCATGCGCCGTCCTCGACGTGTACGACGTCGTCGGCCGCGACGGGATGGTCGGCCAGGCCCCCCGCGATCGTCGTCGGGACGTAACCCATGGAAGTCGCAGTGTTTGCCAGCGCCGGGACGCACTCCATGTAGTAGCTGTACCCGCCCCCGAACGCGTTGTCGCCGTCGTGCGCGAGCACCACGAGGATCGGGTGGTCCGGCTCGCTCGCGCCGGCGTACGCGGCGGCCTCGTCCAGGCCGTAGCAGGAGTAGCCGTCCTTCCAGCTCTCGCCCTGCGCCGCCGGGACCACGATGATCGTCTTCGCCTGGCCGCTCGCCGGGTCCACGAAGCGCGCGCGGTGCGGCCGGTACGAGAACGGGTACGCGTTCGCCGGGGACACGCCGCGGTCGATCGTGATCCTGTTCCACCCGGCCTGCGCCGGGTTCTGCACGTCCGCGCGGTTCGGCGGCGGGATGTTGTCCCCCCCCGAGCCCGCGACCCACGGGTACGCCTCGCACGCGCGTGAGATGTGCGAGTTCGACACGATCACCCACTCGAGGCCCGCGTCCGCGAGCGCCGGGATCAGCCGCTCCGAGAACGCCATCTCGGGGGGGAACAGGCCCTTGGACGTCGCGCCCGCGCCCCAGGTCTCGGCGTACGCGGCCGCGTAGAGCGCCAGCTCCATCCGCACCACGCGGTCGTCGGTCAGCGGGAGCAGCGGGTGGTGGAACGGGAACATCACCACGTCCATGCGCGGCGTGCCCTGCGACGTCTTCCATCCGCGCGCCTCGACGAACGCCCCGTTCCAGCCGGCCGCGTAGCCGAGCGCGCCGGCCGACGCCAGCGACCGGACGTTCTCGATCAGCCCCCCCGAGTAGCTGACCTGAACGCCCGCCTCGGGGTGCCCGAGCAGCGTCGCGAGCGCCTCCTTGGGTCGCCACTGGTAGGCCGCGACCCGGTCGTCCTTGCCGAAGATCTCATCGAGGTTGTCCGCGGGGTGCGCCGCGCCCGCGAGCTTGGCCTGCATGGACTCCCACGCGCGCTGGTAGCGGTTCCCCGACCCGTCGGGCGCGGGCCAGTAGATCGGCTGCTCGAGGTGCCACAGGTAGGTGTAGTGGACCTGCGCGAGCGCGGTCGCGGGCAGGAGCAGGGCGGGGACGAGCACGAGCGCACGCGGCACCATCCTGGCCTCCGGGCGATGGACCCCGGGGGGGATGATACCTCACGGCGCGGCTACTTGCAGACGCCGGCCTTCTCGTACTGCTCCAGCGTCATGGTGCAGCCACTGTCGTCCATCATCCCGGCCGCCAGGAGACAGGCGTCCTTCGCCTGCGCCGGCATCGAGTTGCAGCAGGCTTTCAAGCCGTCGCAGCTGCCACCGTTGCCGCCGCCGCTGCCGCCGCTCGGGGTCGTGCAGGTCGGCTGGGTGCAGCCGGCGCCCTGGGTGCAGGTCCCGAGGGTCTGCATGCACGTGCCGCACTCGGCGTTCGCGGTCATCTTCATCGCGCACGCCTGCTGGCAGGCCGTGTCGTCGCACTTGCACGCCACGACGCAGTCCATGAACTCCTTGCACTTGCCGGCGAACGTGCCCGACAGGTAGTCCGGACCGAGGCAGTTCTTGTACTGCGTGTCGCACGCCTTGGTCACGCAGTCCACGTACTCGTCCGTCCCGGTGCACTCCTGGCCCGCGGTGCCCTGGCAGTTGCCGAGCTTGTCGCGGGTGCCGCCCGTGTTCCCTCCGGAGTTGCCGCCGCCGTCGTCGCTCCCGCACGCCGCGAACAGGAAGGCCGCCGCGAACCCGATCGCAAGGATCCTCGACATGGTCCTCTCCTCGTTAGACCCCTCCAACGCCGGGTCTGTCCCGACGTGCGAATGCTACTCCCGATCCGCGTTCGCGGCGCATGGCCAGAACTGGCCACTCGCCGTCCGCGGAACAAATCCGGGTCGGGACCGATAGGCAGGGGTGCGGCGTGGTAGACTCCGCGTCGCCCCCGGGGCCGCCTGGCGGCAAGGAGGTCTTGCCCGTGTCCGTGCTGGTGCTCGCCGAGAAGCCGTCCGTCGCGCGGGACGTCGCCGCCGTGCTCGGCGCGAAGAACAAGTCCGGCCCCGCCCTGGTCGGCAACGGATACGTGGTCACGTGGGCGATCGGCCACCTGGTCGGGCTCGCGGAGCCGCACCAGATGGACCCCGCGTGGAAGGCGTGGCGCATCAACGTGCTGCCGATCCTGCCGGGTGCGTGGCCGCTCGTCGCGCTCCCCGGCACGGCCGACCACTTCGAGCAGGTCAGGGCGCTGCTCTGCGACCCCGGCGTCGAGAAGGTCGTGTGCGCGACCGACGCCGGGCGCGAGGGCGAGCTGATCTTCCGCTACATCTACCGGCTGGCGGGCTGCACGAAGCCGGTCGAGCGGCTCTGGATATCGTCGCTGACCGCCGAGGCGATCAGGGACGGCTTCAGGAAGCTCAAGCCGGGGGCGGACCTCGACGCGCTCGGCGCCGCGGCCGAGGCCCGGTCGCGCGCGGACTGGCTCGTCGGCATGAACCTCTCGCGGGCCTACTCGCTGCGGTTCGGGCCCGGGCTCCTGTCGGTCGGCCGCGTCCAGACGCCGACGCTCGCGATGCTCGTGGACCGCGAGCGCGCGGTCACCTCGTTCGTGCCCGAGGAGTACTGCGAGGTCGTCGCGACGTTCGGCTCGGGTGCCAACGGGTACCAGGCGGCGTGGTTCGACCCGGAG
>VGRB01000458.1 GCA_016875475.1 Deltaproteobacteria bacterium | reverse complement strand
CGCGAGGGTCGGGGGCATCGTATCGACCGTCGGGGCGAAGATCGGCCCGGGCTGGGCGGACAGGTTCCCGACGGCGTCCTTCGCAACGGCCCAGACCTGGAACGAGACCGCGTCGCGCGGCGCGGGCCCGACGAGGGCGATGTCGGCGCTCGCCGCGCCGTCGACCGTCGCGACGGTCGCCTTGGCCCCCCCGTCCACGTAGAAGGTGACGTCCGACGGCTCGCTCGCGGTCGCCCGGATCGTGAAGACGCCCGGAGAGACCTGCTCGGCCGCGTTGAGCGTGCCGACCGGGGGCAGCGTGTCGGACGGGGAGGTCACCGCCTGGACCGACGGTACGACCGTGTCCTGGTAGATGTTCCGGAGCCGCTCGATCGCGTTCGGGCTGTCGAAGGTCGAGACCCACGCGGCGCCGGCCAGCGTCCTGGCTTCGGCGATCAACACGTGCAGGCCGTCCGGCAGGCCGGCGACCGACACCTCGTGGAGCGCCTGGTTCGGCAGGACCGTGCCCGCCGCCACCTGCTTGAACCCGGCCGTCTGGCAGTCGGGCCCGGCCAGCCCCGGCAGGTTCGAGCAGATCCGCACGTTCCCCGACTCGTTCGCGACGTGCTCGGCCGTCAGCCGCAGGCTCCGGACGGTGGTCGCGCCCCACGGCGTCGCGCAGGTCCCCCCGCCGCACACCGCGGACGCCGGGCACTGCGCCTTCGCGGCGCACGCAGTCCCATCGACGTACGAAGGCACCACGAGCCGGATCTGCGGCTGGCCCCAGAGGACCTCGATCGACCGTCGCGCGACGGTGGCGTTGCCCGCCGCGTCGTCCGCGCGCACCTCGAGGATGAGCGACCCGTTGGGCAGGGAGACCGCGGCGAAGACGCACTCCGGGTTCGCGCCCGCCGGGACCTGGACCTCGGCCGAGAGCGGAGCGCCGCCGCCGGTCACGGTCAGCTTGCAGGCCCGGCCCGCTGCCGACCCCGCCACCGTCGCGCTGACCGTGTACTGCATGCCGTCGGTCGCCGGGTCCTCGTCGAGCAGGTACCCGAGGCCGGTCAGCTCCGGGGCCGGCCTCGTGATCGTCACGACCGGGGCGACGCGATCCACCGTGACCTGGATGGGACCGGCGGCTGCGGCCTGCCCCGCCAGATCCGTCACGGAGGCCACGAGCGAGCAGGTGGACTGGTCGTGCAGCACGGACCCCGGGAACCGGAGCGTCCCGGCCTTGACCTTCGCCTGGAGCGCCTGGATCTTGCCCGGGCCGCAGTCGATGGTCAGGCTCCCGGTCGAGTCGTCCTCGCAGTTCAGTGCCTCGAGGACGACCTCGATCAGGCAGTTCGCGCCCGCGGCGCACCCCGCGTACGCTAGGTTCACGACGTCGCCCGCGAGCGGCTTCAGGAACCCGATGAACGGCGTGCCCGTCTTGAGCCAGAGCGACAGCGGGTCGGACCAGGACGTCTCGCCTGCGACCTGTGCGCGGGCCAGGACCTCGGTCGGGGTCGCGGCGAGGCTCGCGATCTGGAGCGTGACGCGGCCGTCCGCGCCGGTCGTCCCCGTCGCGCCGTCCGCGCCGGCGACCTCCAGGGTCACCTCGGCGCCGGAAACGGGGGCGAGGTCCTTGTCGGTCACCTCGACCACCACGTCGAGGGGCAGGGTCGTGACCGGGCCGTCGCCCGCGGGCTGCACGATCGTGACGCGCGGGCCCGAAACGGCGAGCGTCAGCGTGCGGGCGGGGGCGTCGCCGCGATTGCCGGCCGGGTCCGTGGCCCACGCGTTGACCACGTTCGCGCCGGGGAGGACCGTGATCGTGAACGTCGCCGTCGTCGCGCCGCCGGCGAGCGTCGCGCAGCGCAGGACGCCGCCGACCCGCTGCTCGCACACCTCGGTGCCGTCGCCGCCGCCGGTGGAAACGTCCACGGCGAGTACCACCTGGTGGCCCGGCTTGGCGGGGTCCGCGTCCGCGTCCGCCGGGTTGTTGGCCGGGTCGATGGTGTCGTGGTCGGGGGCCGTGATCGCGACGGTCGGCGCTGTCGTGTCGAGAGTGAACGCCACGGAGGTGACGCTGCCCGCGGTCTCGGACGCGCGGTTTCCGAGGGCGTCCGTCGCGTCGACCACCAGCGTGTAGGCGCCGTCCGGGATCGGCGTGCCGCCGGACTCCAGCATCAGATCGAACGCGAGCGCGCCGGCCTGGAACTTGCCGGGCTTCGCGTCAGGGACCACGTTGATGCCGCCCGCGTCGCGGACCTCGACCGACGGCTCGACGCCGTCGAGGTTCGCGGCCCACGTGCCGACCGCCAGCTTCGCTTCGGCCACCGACGCTCCGGCCGCGGGCGCGAGCACGTGGATGGCCGGGGCGGGCAACGCGACCTTGAACGCTACCTCGGACGAGGTCGCCGGGTTCGGGGCGTCGTCGAGCACCTGGCACGACGCCGCGTTGCCGAGCACGTGCACGTCGAGCACGACCGGGACCGCGTAGTTCCCGTCGGCCGAGGGGCCGGTCACGTCGGTCGCGCCCACGTCCACCCAGTGCGACCCGAGCGCGTCCTTCCGGCAGCGCACGGTCAGGGTGGTGCCGGCCTCGATCGCCCCTCCCGACACGAGGAAATCGGTCTGGTAGGCATGGTCCGTCTCGGGCGACGCGGTAGGGTCCGCGTCGTCCTTCGCGAGCAGCGTGCCGCCCGGGGACGGGTGGAGGATCACGTACGTCGCCTTCGTGACGCGGGCCTGGAACGTCACGGAATCCGCGCCGGTCCGGCCGCAGGCGTCCTGCCCGCTCACGACGGCCTCGTACGATCCGTCCGCGGTCAGGGCCAAGTCCGCGAACAGCCACGCGCCCTCGCCGTCGGGCGTCGTCTCGCCCGCGGGCTGCTGGTTCAGTGCCAGCGAGAGCGAGGACCCGGCCGCGATCCCGGTCGCGGTGCCCGCGACGTCGAGGGTCAGGCCGTTCGAGGGGTCGCCGTCCTTGTCGTCGGCCAGCGTCAGCAGTGGCTTGTCCGGTGCAACGAGGTCGATCACCGGGTCGGTCAGGTCGATCGTGTAGTCGATCGGCGGGAGCGACGAGGCGCGGTCCGGGTTCGAGGAGTCGGTCACCGAGGCGGTCACGGCCGCCTTCGCGCCGTCAACGCCTGCCGCGTTCGCCAGCACGGTCATCGTGATCTTCGCGGAGCCGGAGGCGTCCAGCGGGACCGGGCCCGACGATCCCGTCGCGCCGCCGCCCGCGTCGAAATCGACCTGCGCGGTGTCGCACGTCCGCTCGGGGTCGGTGACCGTGAACACGACCTGGACGCCGTCGGTGTCCGGGTCCGCGTCCGCCAGCAGGCAGGCCGCGTTGGACGGCAGCACGGACACCGCGCACCCGCCGGTGTCCACGTGGACCTTCTTGGTCACGTCGCCGTAGAGCTTCGCCTGGTTCACCGACCAGGCCTTGACGTCGTAGCCCGCCTGGCTGTGGACGAACGTCACCGCCTGGAACGTCGCCGTGCCGACGCCCTCGGCGTCCACCACGACCTTCTGCGAGCCGACCACCACGCTCCCGACCTGGAGCGACACCTCCCGGCCGTTCTCGAGGTTCGCCGTCCGGACGACCACGTCCACCTGGAGTCCCTTGCTCTGCGCGTACGCGGGGGGCTCGTCGGCGGTCGCGATCGAGATCTCCGGGTCCTGTTCGCCCTTCGGGCCGGTCGCGGTCACCAGCCACAGCGACAGCTCGGGGGCCTTCGGGGGCGGCTCCACCTCGGTCTCGGGCGCGTCCGCGCCGTCCGGCCCCGGTTCGCCCACCTCGGCGTCGTCCTCCGCGTCGGGCAGCTCCTTCCCCGGCTCGGACGCGTCCGGTCCGGCCTCGGGGACGTCGAGCTGCGGCGTGGGTGCCGATCCCCCGCCCCCGCAGGACGCGAGGGCGGCGAGGGTCGTGGCGGCCGCGAGGAGCAGGAGCCAGGTACGAACGGCCCC
>VGRB01000457.1 GCA_016875475.1 Deltaproteobacteria bacterium | reverse complement strand
TTCCCGGACCATCCAACGCCCTCCCCAATCCGGGAAGTGACCGCCCGACCGTCGCGGATCAGCGAGCAACGACCATCACGGAACTACGCGGGAAACAACAGGTATCCCCGCAAACCGGGCGCGCCGGGCCGCGGGCCAGATGTGAGGCCCGCTGGCCCGGCGCCCACCGCACACGCAACTCCCCGACTCCCTTCGGCTGCCGATCCTGAGGGGATTTCTCAGGGCTGCGGAGAAGGACCAGAACCGCGCCGGGCGACCCGGCACAATCGCTCCGGCAGTCTCAGGACGATCAGGGCGCGGCTGGCCGCGCGTTTGGAAGGCAGCGCGTCCGACCTACGGCCCCGGGGCCACCGGCGGTGCGGCCGGCCCGGTCGGAGCGGGCGGTGCGGCTGCCGCAGCGGGCGCCGCCGCGGGCGCCGCCGCGGGCGTCCACGCCTCCACGTTGCCCGGCCCTCGGACCACGTGCAGCGGCGGGGTCAGGAGCCTGCCGCCGATCGTGAGCGCGCGCAGGGCATCGGTGTCGCGGACCAGCGGCTTCACGGACACGCTCACGGGGCCGGTCTTCTCGATGGCCAGCGTGGCGGCGAACACGCGGTCGATGGCGGCCCTCGGGAAGATCCCGGCGTAGACGTCGAACACCCGCCGGGAGTCGTCGGCCCCGCCGAGCGCGATCGGCTCGGGCGTCCAGAGGGCGTACCCCGAAACAGCCTTCCCGTACGCGCGGTAGCGGACCACGTTCCCCACCAGCGGGCGGGGCGGCCCCTTGTCGTCCTCGGTCATGGGCGCGAGCTGCAGGATCGGGACGCCGTTCAGCGGGTCCGCGACGAAGAAGAGCGCCGCGTACTCCTTCGACGGCCGCGGCAACGCGGACGTGATCGCCCGGGCGAAGACGTTCACCCGCTCCGGGACCGACACGACGGGAATGGGGTTGCCCTTCTCGTCCTCGACCGCGTGGAACTCCATGCGCTCGCCCGCGGCGGCCACGATCACCGGGACTTCCATCACGTCGGTCGGCGCCCGCGCGTCCCCGTCGCGATACTCGTAGACGAACTTGTCCGAGCGTCCCACCTCGTCGGGCACCCGCACCTCGAACGTGCAGTCGGGCCCCTCCAGGCGCTCGCCGAATGCCGTCAGCGCGAACGCCCGCTTCGACCCGTGCGTCACGACCTCGCAGACCGCCTCGATCCGGGTGCCCGCCATCAGCTCGATCGGCCGGTACGACTGTCCGGGGCCCAGCTCCACGCGCATGAACGGCTCCTCGTCCACGCGCGCGTTCGTGATCTTGGGAACCTCGAAGCTCCGCGAGGACTCGTGCGCCGGGTACATCCAGTACACGAGCAGGGTGGCGGTGGCGACGCCCGCGACCACCAGGCCGGCCACCAGCCGCGCCGTGCGGCGCTTCGGCCGGGCATCGGGAGCGGCGTTGTCTTCCATGTCCTCGCCTCCGGGTCGGGGTTCCGGCTCGGGGATCCGGGGCGTAGCCTAGCAGCGTCGGCTCGAACGCGCCACCCGGGGGCGGACACCCGGGCGGACACCGAGCGACCCGCGCTGTGGCGCGGCGCGCTCGGCGCCCGCAAGGCTGGCGCGCAAGGGGGGTGGCCCGCGCCCCGCCGCGCGGGGCGGCGGGCAGGGGGGCGAGCCGCGCCCCCCTCCGATCGATGCCCCTGGGGCCTGCCGGGTCGCGAAGGCGGGGTACGCGTCTCGACGGGTGTCGCTCGGGACCGCCTGCCGTGCGGGCCGGGCGACAGCGCGGAATGCTCGGACACCGTAGTCCGCCTGCGTCGCGCAGGCGGATTGCGGGCCGCGCCCAGCCTTGACACCGTAATACTGCACGCGGAGAATGCCCGACTGGGGGTGAGGATGAGTTCGGGAGTCCCGACGGGCGGTTTCGTGGTCGTGACGGACGACAGGTCCAAGGTCGTCCGCCAGAAGGCCGGCGAGTTCACCCTCAGCATGGTCAAGGCCATGCTTCAGACCGGCTACTACTCGGCCGATCACCCCGCGGCCAAGGCCGTCGTCGAGGATCTGTACGGGATCTTCCGGCAGGTCGTCCTGGACGCGCCCGAGCTGACCTACGTCCTCGTCTCCGCCGTGGACGAGCGCGGCGTCATGATCGAGGGCCTCCTGCCCGAGCCGATCGAGGTCGCCAAGACGTTCCGCGGCGTGATGGGCGACCACTTCTGCGCGAAGTTCCACGACTACTTCCTGCGCAACAAGATCGCCTCGTTCACGATCAAGCGCGCGATCTCGGAGACGGAGTTCGAGTCCTTCGCCGGGATGTGGGTCGGCTGGGCCGTCCGGTCCCTCGAGGAGCAGGCGGCCGCGTCCGAGATGTCGGACGAGCTGAACCGGAAGGGCGTGTTCAACGTCACGGTCGTCGGCATCGACGAGGTCGTCGGCCAGCAGCGCCACCTGGTGTGGCCGGTCCGCATCGCGCTGTCCCGCCTCCGGAAGGACCTGTCGCGCCTCCCGATGCTGAAGGGCGCGGACCGCGACACGCTCGCGCGACTGAAGCAGCAGGTGATCGCGGACGTGGTCCGGCCGGTGTCCCGCCCCGAGATGCTGCGCGACCTGATCCTGAACGCCGACCTCGTCAGCGAGGGCCTGCGGGACGTGACCGATCTCGAGGTCGAGAGCGCCATCGTCGCGGCGATCTCCCCGAAGCCGCTGTTCGCCACCGCCCAGGTCCTGCTGGACCTCCTCGACAACCTCGGCAAGACCGGCATCGCCGACAAGATCACACATGCCGCCACGGACGTCGAGGGGCTCGGCGTGCTCGCGCGGCGCGGCGTCGTCAAGATGCTCGCCCGGCTGGCCGCCGCCGACGTCACCGAGGCCAAGGCCCTGCTGGAGGCGTCGTACGAGCGGGGACTCATCTCGCTGGACATCCTGCCCGACGACATCCGGCGGCACATCAAGGCCGTCGAGATGACCGAGAAGTTCCTGCAGGCGCCCGATGCGTACTTCCGCGACTTCTCCGGGTGCGCGGAGCCCCGCACCTACCTCAAGTACCTGAACGTCTTCTCGATGATCCTGCCGGAGCTGGTCAGCCGCCGGCTCGTGAACTACGTCGGGCAGACGTACCAGATCCTGTGGCACCACCGTGACGCCGATCCGCAGCCGTTCGCGGGTCGCCAGCGCTTCATCGAGGAGGCCCTCCGCGTCCAGGAGCGGGCCGGCGTGCTGGACGACATGCTCCGCCTCGCGACCGCCACGCGCAAGGAGGACCGCGAGGGCATCGAGCTGGGAATCTCGATGTTCGGCCCCTCGGCCGTTCCCGGCATCATCCTGATGCTGGCCGGCCACGACGACGTGTCGACCCGCAAGGCCGCGTTCGGGATGCTCCACCGGATCGGGCCCGCGGCGGTCCCGCTCCTGGTCGACGAGCTGCGGGCGCACCGCCACTCGTGGTCCACCGCGCGCAACCTGATCTCGGTCCTCGGGGACATGCAGGCCCGCGACGCCGTCGCGGCCGTCAGCCAGTACTGCCCGCACCCGCACGCCAAGGTGCGCGAGGAGTGCGCGCTCTCGCTGGCCAAGATCCTCGGCAACGAGGCCGAGCCGAAGCTCATCGAGTTCCTGGAGGACAAGGACGAGATCGTGGTCCGTCGCGTGATCCACCTGCTCGCGCGCATGCACGCGACCGTGCCCGCGTTCCTGGGTCGCCTCGTGACCACGGTCGCCCTGCGCTCGCGGAAGGCCCCCGAGCCCCACGAGTGGTTGCAGGTCGCATGCCTTCGCGCCCTCGGCGAGTACGAGCACGTGGTATTCCCGGACCCCGGCCTGGTCGAGCGCACGCTCTGCGAGATCATCCGCCCCCCCCGCCTTCGCAGGCTGCTGCCGGGCCGGTTCGGGGTGCGGCTCAAGACCCAGGACATCCAGGTCCTCGCCGCGGTCGCGCTCGGCGCGGTCGGGACCGCGAAGTCGATCCCGGTGCTGGAGGGCATGCTTTTC
>VGRB01000456.1 GCA_016875475.1 Deltaproteobacteria bacterium | reverse complement strand
GGCGGGTCCGTCGAGGCGGAGGCGTCGAGCGTCGCGTTCCCGCCCGCGTCGACCGCGACCGAGACGGACGCGGCGGGGGGGAGGTTCGGCGCGGCGAGGGTGCCGGTCGAGGCGCGGAACGCGTCCAGGCGGCCGTGGCCCCATACGGGGTTCGGGACGGCGCCCATGCCGGCGTCGGACTCCGCGCCGGCGAGCAGCCGGTCCGCGATCGCGGTCGCGGCGTCCTCCGGGTGGGCCTGCCGGAGGAGCGCCACGGCGCCTGCCACGTGCGGACCGGCGCCGGACGTGCCCCCGAACACCCAGTACCCCCCGTGCAGCCAGCCGCTCCCGCCCGCCACCGACAGGTCCCACTCGGCGAACGGCGTGTAGGGGTCGTCCGGGGCGACGACGTCGATGCCGTCCGCCCCGTCGATCCGCGGGCCGCGCGACGAGTAGCCGCGGACCTGCCCAAGCTCCGCGGGTGACCCGAACCGGCCGCCGTAGGCGCCCACCGTAATCGCGCTCGTCGCCGTGGACGGCCGGCAGAGGGTGGTCGCGGCGCTCTCGTGCTCGGTCCACGTCACGCCACGGGCCCAGCCGGACGCCACGTCGTTCGCGTACGCGTGGAGCATCACGGGCGCGGGGCCCGAGAACCGGACCTCGAATGCGTAGGTGCCCGGCCTCACCGCGACCTGCGCCGCGTCCCAGATCATGGCCGCAAGGAAGCCGAACCCGGCGGACGAGGTCTCTGCCGCGGCGTATCCCGCGAGGTCCGGGCCGATCGGCACCCCGTGCTCCTGGCCGATCGGCAGGTCCGTCGGTCCGGCCGCGCCCGGCGGCGCGACCCCGAGACCGACCTCGTCGGCGGCCCCGCTCCAATAGAGCGACACCACCAGGATCGGCGTCGAGAACGGCACGCCCGGGTAGGCCGGCCACTCGGACGGGACCGTGAGCCGGATCGTGGTCGAGCCGGGCTGGACGAGCAGCTCCGCGTGCTTCCCGGCCTCGGCGAGGTTCCCCGCCGGCGCCACGTTGACCACGCCCTGCGCGGTCAGCGCGTCGATCGCCGCGTCCGCGTTCGCGGTCCCGTCCATGAACGAGTCGCCCCAGCTCGACAGCTCGTAGAGCACCACGTGGGGGTCGTGGCCGGATGCCCATGCCATGCGCGCGAGCAGGCCCGCGTCGGGCTCCGGGTCGTCGCCCGCCTCCTTCGAGAAGTCCGCCATGAGCAGGGTCGCCCCGGGCGCGATGCCCAGGAACCGGCTGCTCCGCGGCGTGCCCGCGGCCAGGATCCCAGCGACCCCGGTCCCGTGCGCCGCGGTCGGCAGGCCGCTCCCGTCCGTGCCGAAGAACCCCCGATCGAGCTTGGAGAGGTCCTTGCCGCGGACGTACTCGACCCCGCCCGCGAACGCGCGCTCGACCTTCGACGTGGCCAGGAGCACCAGCCGCTCGGCAGGGTCGAGCACGCCGTCGCCGTCCACGTCGTCCGCCACGAGCACGGGTTCGCCGTAGCCCGGGTCGGCCTCGCCGAACCCCGCCCACGGCCCGTAGTCGCGCCGCCCGTTCCCGTTCGAGTCCGCGTACAGCCAGTCGTACGCGAGGTCGATCTTCCCGTTCCCGAACAGCTCGTCGTAGGCGTGGTCCGGGTCGTAGAAGTTCACGAGCCCGGCGTCGTGGTTGCGGATCGTCTCGCCCGGGTCCGCGACGCCGTCCCGGTCGAGGTCGCACGCGTCCTTCCCGGGGTCGAGCGTCCCGTTCCCGTCCGTGTCGATCCAGGCGAAGTACCCGCCGTCGGCCCGGAACAGCGCGGGGTGGTACGCGTCGATTCCCGAGTCGATGTCCGCGATGCGGATGCCCTCGCCTGCCTCGGCCCCGGTGCCGCGCGACAGGAGGTCCGCGAGCGGCGGCGCGCCGGTCAGCGGCCGGGTCACGTCCAGTGGGGGGATGGGCCTGACGATCGGCTCGGACTCGACCTGCCGGACCGCCGGATGGGCGAGCACGGCGTCGAGAGCGTCCCACGCGATCGTCACCGGAAAGACCGGCCCGACGTGCAGGGGGGCGCCGCCCGGGTCCCGCGCGAACCGGACTCCGATGGCGGACAGGGAGCGGACCTCGCCCGCGTCGAGCGCGTGGGAGAACCGGATCGACCCGGCGAACCGCTCGGGGGACACGATGCCCCGCGGCAGGAAGCGCGGAGGAGCGTGCCGGACCGCGCGGAGGAAGCGCACGGGAGGCGCCACGATCGGGTCCGCCGCGACCGCGGCCGGGGTGGCGCAAAGGAGGAAGGCGCACGCGAGGCGGAGGTGCTTCATCCGGGTCTCCGGATCGGCCCGCGGGAAGCGTACGACGCAATCGGTGGAGGTGTCGACCGCGGTTGACAGGCGGCGCGCGGCGTCGGACAGTCCCCCCCGGGGACGGGAGGCCGCCATGCGATCGGGACTCGCGCTGCTCGCAATGCTCGCGTTGCTCGGGGTCGCCTGCGGAGGCGGGAGCGGCCCCGGGGGGACGGATCCCGGGCTGCCCGACGCGCCCGTCTCCGACGAGGTCGCGACGGGCGCGGACGCGGAGGAGGACGGCGCGACCCGCGATGCCGAGCCGGATGCGGCGACCGACCCGGCCGGCGAGGCGGCGACCGACGCGGCGATCGACGCCGCGACCGACCTGCCCCCGGCGGACGCTCCGGACGAGGACGCGGCCTCCGACACCGCCGGCGACCCCGCGGGCGACGCGCCCCCGGTCACGGACCTGGCCGAAGTGCCCCCGGACTGCCCCGAGGCCGCGGAGCCGTTCGACTACAAGTGCGAGGTGGCCGCCCCGGAGACGTGCCCCGGGGGGTACTGCCTGCTGAGCCTGTGCATCGCGCCGGAGTTCGAGGACGACCGCTGGGCATCGTGCGGCGACCTCGCGTGCGACCCCTGCGAGACCGCGACCGGCTGCCCCGCGGACTGCGCGGCGCCGCCCGCGACCACGGGCAAGAAGGAATACGTCAACGGGACCACGATCACCGTCTGGGTGCACGGGTTCACGAACAAGTCTCCGGAGAAGATGAAGGAAACGGTCTATGGCGCGGATCGCGGCTGCTCGGGGGAGATCTTCGACATGATGCGCGCGCTCGGGATCGACCGCGGGTGCGGCGACGACGCGGAAGGCGCGCTCGCGCCCGACCAGTTCGCGAAGCTCGAGTACTACGGCGACATCCCGGTCGGGTGGCTCGGCCAGGCGGACATCGACGAGATATCGGAGCACCCGTGGGACGGCGCGAGCGCGCTGCACCGCTACGCGCTGATCCTGGCGAAGTACATCCGGCACAAGATCGACACGACGGGCGCGTCGCACGTGAACCTGTCCTGCCACTCCATGGGCTGCCTCGTCACCCGCTACATGATCGAGCACGACTTCGAGCACCTGGCGTCCGGGAACCGGTTCGTGCGCTGGTTCACGAGCGCGGCCGTGATCGCGGGCGCGAGGCTCGCGCGGCTGTACGACAACCCGCAGGTCCAGCAGGGCGCGGGCCTGATCGGGCTCGAGCTGTCGGACTTCGTCGTGATGCACCCGGACTTCGTGGCGGACAACGCGGCGGTCTGGGATCACAAGCCGTGGGAGGGCAACAACCCGCTGTTCGCGGGGGGGCTGATCCACCACGTGGGGGGCACGGACCCGAGGATCGAGGAGGCGCTGAACATCGCGCTGCTCGACCTCGACAACCCGGGCGACCTGCCGAACGACGGCATCATGTACACGGAGGACGAGTACTTCCACGCGCAGGCCGCGAACGCGTCGTTCCTGCTGCCGTCCGGCGAGGCGTCACTCGCGACCCACAGCCTCGTCTACGAATACCACATGCAGGTCCCCGAAACCGACGCCGCCGCGGTGCTCGCGACCGCCGCGCTGTTCCACGGCCGCAAGGTCTTCGTAACGCTGGAGGAGCTGGAGCTGAAGGACGACCGCGAGGCGGACGACCTGTTCGACCTGTCCGAGCACGGCCGC
>VGRB01000455.1 GCA_016875475.1 Deltaproteobacteria bacterium | reverse complement strand
GCGGGATCCTCGCGCGGCTACGCCGGCGCTTCGCTGCGTGGGTGGTCGGACTTGTCGCAACACAGTAGTACTAGTTGGCGGTCGCGACCTGCAAGCACTTCGGTTGGCGGCGTCCCGGGGGCAGCTACGCGATCGAGTCGGCGCGTCTGCTGCTGGTCCGTTGGGAGAAGCGAGGTCTGCTGCGACTTCCACCGCCGACACGTGGCCGACCGGCGCCTCGGCGGGTGCCGGACGAGGCGGACGTGGAGGACTTCAGCGGCGGCACTGAGGGCCGGCTGGAGGTGCGGCCGATCACGGAAACGGAGCGCCCGAGGTGGCGATCGTTGATGAGGCGCCACCACTACCTGGGTGACGGTGGGGATGTCGGTCGCCCAAGCCACCAGGAGTTGCGCGAACGATTCTCGCACCGCTCTTCGGCTCATCGGTCTCTGACAGGTGCTCGGCTACCCCGCCTAACGGACAACCCGGCTCCGCGATTCCGACCGCATCCGTGCGCCTCTCTCAGACGTTTCGTGGCGGAGCGTGAGCCCGAATTGCCTCCCTGCCGTCCCTGTCCCGAATGACGCGACCGGGGGCGCAGAGGTTCGCCACGCTGCGACGACCCGAGTCGGCTTCAACCGTCCACGGCGAACCTCTGCGCAGCCCGGGCGCAACTGCGCCGCCACCAACCTCCGCTACCACGGCGGCGTCTCGATGCGGCGCAGAGCCGAGATCACGGGCGTCGAAGCGGGACCGGTCGGACTTCGGCGGGACCCTGGTCCACCCCCCCCCCACGGTTTGACACCACCCCACCCCTGGGCTAGCGTATTTCCCCGGTTGGAGGAGGATGTCCGGACGTCCCGGACACCCGGCCTGGGTCCTCGGGGAAGATGGAGGAGCCGATGAGGGTCTTCGTGGTGGCCGCGCTCGCGTGCGCGCTGGTCGCGGTCGGGTGCAAGGGTGGCGCGGGCCCGAAAGCCGCGTTCGAGGGGTGGGTCAAGGCGGTCGAGAAGTGCGACGTCGCCGGCATCAAGGCGGGCATCACGAAGGGCTCGGTCGAGCAGCTCGACGGGCTGACGAAGCAGTTCGTCGCGTTCGTGCCGCCCGAGAAGCAGAAGGACTTCGACATCTACAAGGAGATCTGCAAGGGCTTCAAGCCCGGCGCGGTCCAGGTCCTGAAGGAGGAGGTCTCGGGCGACTCCGCGACCCTGACGATCAAGTCCGAGAACAAGGAAGAGAAGGCCCCGATGACGAAGGAAGACGGGACGTGGAAGATCGACTTCGCGTCCCTGATGAAGGCCGGAATGGGCGGCGGCGGCGGTCCGGCCCCCGCCGAGCCGGCGCCCGCACCGGAGGCCCCGGCGGCCCCGGCCCCGGCGCCCGAGGGCGGCGCCCCGGCTCCGGCAGAGCCCGCTCCCGCGGCCCCGGCGCCTGCTCCGGCGCCCGCCCCGGCCCCGGCGCAGTAACGCGCAGCACCCCTCCCGCGCCCGTCCAACCTCTCCGATTCACACGATTAGTGGGCACGGACTCCCGGTTGCGCCTCCCGGATACGGTATGATCCGCCCGTCACCGATCGCAGGCTCAACGAGGGGCAGCGCTTGGGCACGATGACGAAGGAACTCCCGCGGCTCGTGACGCCGGTCGAGCTCTACCGCGAGATGGACCGCTACGTGATCGGCCAGGAGCGGGCGAAGAAGGCCGTCGCAATCGCGGCATACAGCCACCTGAAGCGGACGCGGGCCCGGGCCCTCGGGACGAAGTTCTCGGCCCGGAAGTCGAACGTCCTCCTGATCGGTCCGACGGGGTGCGGCAAGACCCACGTCGCCCGCACGCTGGCAAAGATGCTGGAGGTCCCGTTCGTGATCGCGGACGCGACCGAGTACACGGAGGCGGGGTACTACGGCAAGGACGTCGAGGTCATGATCGGCGAGCTGCTGCTGGCCGCCGATATGGACGTGGCGCGCGCCGAGCGCGGGATCGTGTTCGTGGACGAGGTGGACAAGATCGCGCGCCGGTCGCACGGCGCGGTCACGGGCGCGGGCAGCCGCGACATCGGCGGCGAGGGCGTCCAGCAGGCGCTCCTGAAGCTGCTCGAGGGCCGGCAGCTCTTCGTGCCCACGAACGTCACGCAGCACTGGAGCAAGCACGACTTCGTGCCGGTGGACACGACGGACGTCCTCTTCATCTGCGCCGGCACCTTCTCGGATCTGCACATGTACTCGGGCGGGACCCGCTCGATGGGGTTCAACACCGAGTCGGGCGTGGTCCGCCACGGCCGCATCACCGAGAAGGACATGCTCCGCTACGGGATCCTGGCCGAGTTCCTGGGGCGCCTCCCGGTCCAGGTCCAGATGTCGGCGCTCGGCGAGGAGGAGCTGCTGCAGGTCCTGCTGAAGCCGCCGGACTCGCTGCTCCGCGAGTACGCCGACCTGCTCCGGATGGACGGGGTCATGGTCCGGTACGAGACGTCCGGCCTCAAGGAGATCGTGGCCGCGGCCCTGCGGCGCGAGACCGGCGCGCGCGGCATGCGGGCGATCCTCGAGGATGTCATGTCCGACGCGCTGTTCAGCGGGCCGTCGATGTCGGGCAAGACGCTGGTGGTAGACCGGGACTACGTATCCCACTCGCTCGCGGCGGCTGCCGCGAGCGAGTAGCCCCGCGGCCCCGGCTACCGCTCCTCGTACTCCGCGTCGATCACGTCGCCGTCCGGCTTCTTGCCGCCGTTGCCGCCGCCCTGGGGCGCCGCCGCACCCGGCTCGCCGCCGCCGCCCTGCTGCCCGTCGCCGCCGCCCTGCGTCCCGCCGGCCTGCTTGTACATGGCCTCGGCCATCCGGTGCGACACCTGGGTCAGGTCGTCCAGTCCCTTCTTGATCCGGGCGATGTCGCCGCTGTTCAGCGACTCCTTGGCGCGGCCCAGCTCGCCCTCGACGGCGTTCAGCTCCGCGACGGGGATGCGGTCGCGGTTCTCGCGGACGAGCTTCTCGGTCTGGTAGATCAGGTTGTCCAGGTGGTTGCGCTGCTCGGCCTCCTCGCGCTTGCGCTTGTCCTCGCTCTCGTGCGAGCGCGCCTCCTCGACCATGCGGTTGATGTCGGATTCGTCCAGCCCGGACGACGCCTTCACCTGGATCTTCTGCTCGCGACTCGTGGCCTTGTCCTTGGCCGACACGTGCAGGATCCCGTTCGCGTCGATGTCGAACGTCACCTCGACTTGCGGGATGCCGCGCGGCGCCCCGGGGATCCCGTCCAGGATGAACTTCCCGAGCGTCCGGTTGCCCGACGCCATCTCGCGCTCGCCCTGCAGCACGTGGACCTCGACGCTCGTCTGGTCGTCCGCCGCGGTCGAGAAGACCTGCTGCTTGCGCGTCGGGATCGTCGTGTTGCGGTCGATCAGCTTCGTCATCACGCCGCCGAGCGTCTCGATCCCGAGCGACAGGGGCGTCACGTCGAGGAGGAGCACGTCCTTGACCTGCCCCCCGAGCACCGCGCCCTGGATGGCCGCGCCGACCGCCACGACCTCGTCCGGGTTCACGCTCCTGTTCGGCTCCTTGCCGAAGAACCTCTTCACGATCTCCTGGACCATCGGGATGCGCGTGGACCCGCCGACCAGGATGACCTCGTCGATGTCGGACGGCGACAGCTTCGCGTCCTTCAGGGCCTGCCGGCACGGCTCGATCGACCGCTCGACGATGTCGCCCATGAGCTGATCGAGCTTCGCCCGCGTCAGCCGCACGTTCATGTGCTTCGGGCCCGTGGCGTCCGCCGTCAGGAACGGCAGGTTCACCTCGGTCTCCATCATCGCGGACAGCTCGATCTTCGCCTTCTCGGCCGCGTCCTTCAGGCGCTGCAGGACCATCTTGTCCTTCGACACGTCGATCCCGGTCTCGCGCTTGAACTCGCCGATCAGGTACTCCATGACGCGCTGGTCGATGTTGTCGCCGCCGAGGTGCGTGTCCCCGTTCGTGGCCTTCACCTCGACCACGTTGTCGCCGACCTCGAGGATCGAGATGTCGAAGGTGCCGCCGCCGAAGT
>VGRB01000454.1 GCA_016875475.1 Deltaproteobacteria bacterium | reverse complement strand
GGGGAACTGCATGTCCGGGGCCTGCTCGTGCGGCGGGACCGTGTGCGCCTCCACGACCGCCGACGGGTGCGCCGGCACGGTCTGCCGGTGCGGCGGCGGGACCGCGTGCATCGCGAACAGCATCAACCCGACCTGCTCGGCGGTCGGCCCGAGCACGATCTGCAACTGCTTCGGCGAGGTGTGCAACTCGATCACGGCGAACAAGTGCGAGTCCACGCTTATCGGCGGCACGCACTGCCAGTGCGGGTCGTCGGCGGCCTGCTCCGGGAAGAACCCGCACTGCGTCGGCGGCGCGTGCAGGTGCGGGACGGCGAGCAACTCCTGCGGGCCCGAGTCCGACAACTGCAGCGGCACGACCTGCAAGTGCGGGGCGGGGCCGGCGTGCAGCGGCGACAAGCCGCTTTGCTGCGGAGGCGAGTGCAAGCTCAGCTGTTGACGGGGAGGCGCGCGGCGCCTTTCGGTGCCGCCGTGCCGGCCCTCGCGGTCCTCGCGGGGGGCGTCGTCCTGGCGGCGTGCTCGACCATCCCGGTCCCGGCGCTGCCCGACCCGGCGGGGGGGGTAGACGTCGCGGACGCGGCGTCGCCCGACCTGCCGTCCGAGGCGACCGACCCCGCCGGCCCGGACCCCTGGGATACGGCCGGCGACCTCGGGGAAGACCCCGGCCCGCCGGACGCCGCTACCGACTCGCCGTTGCCGGACGTGGCACCGGACCTGCCCCTGGATCTTCCCCCCGACCCGGTGCCCGACACCCCCCCCGAGGCGGACGCGCCGGACGCGGGCGGCTGCACCGGGGACCCCGACTGCGACGACGACGATCCGTGTACGAACGACCGGTGCGACGGCGGCACGGGCCTCTGCCGGCACGAGAAGAGAAGCGGCGCCGCGTGCGACGACAAGAACGCGTGCACGGTGGACGACGAGTGCTTCGCCGGGTCGTGCGTGGGCAAGCCGAACCCGTGCGACGACCAGAACCCCTGCACCAAGGACATCTGCGTGCAGTCGATCGGCTGCACCGCGTTCGATGACGACACCGCGTCGTGCGACGACCTCGATCCGTGCACCGTGAACGACCGCTGCCATGGCGGGAAGTGCGTGGGCGGCGCGGCCGTCATCTGCAACGACGGGAACCCGTGTACCGTGGACGCGTGCGGCCCGAACGGCGAGTGCACGTCCGTCCCGTCCGCGGGGGGGTGGTGCTCGGACTCCGACCCGTGTACCGAGGGCGAGGCGTGCGAGGCGGGGGGCTGCCGGGGCGGGACCCCGGTGGCCTGCGACGACGGCGACTCGTGCACCGTGGACGGGTGCGACCCCACGCAGGGGTGCGTGCACGACCTGATGATCGGGTGCAAGCCCTGCCTGACCGACCAGGACTGCGGCCTCCCTCCCGCCTGCATGGCGGTTGCGTGCGACTCCGCCGGGACGCAGACCTGCCTGGCCGCGCCGACCGACGGCGTGCCCTGCGAGGACGGGAACCCCTGCACGGTCGGGGATTCCTGCGTGGGCGGCTCGTGCGTGGGCGGCCTCGCGCCTGATTGCGAGGACGGGAATCCCTGCACCGCGGACTCGTGCGCCATCGCCAGCGGCGGGTGCGAGCACGTGTCGCAGGAGGGGCCGTGCGAGGACGGCGACCGGTGTACGAACGGCGATGCCTGCAAGGGCGGGGCGTGCGTGCCGGGCGCGGCGGTCGTGTGCGACGACGGCAACGTCTGCACGAACGACGGCTGCGACCAGGTGACCGGCCTCTGCGCGTTCTCGGACAACAACGCGCTCTGCGACGACGGCCAGAAGTGCACGCAGGGGGACGTCTGCGCGAACCGGTCCTGCGCCGGGAAGCCGGTGTCCTGCAACGACGGCGACGCGTGCACCAAGGACTCGTGCGACCCGGGTGCAGGCTGCGTGCACGCGGTGATCCCCTCGTGCATGTCCTGCCTGGAGCACTGGGAGTGCGACGACGGCGACCCGTGCACCGCGGACGCGTGCGCCGGCGGCCAGTGCCGTTTTTCGGGGGGGAACGACGGGCAGGGATGCGACGACGGGAACGCCTGCACGGTCGACGACTGGTGCGATGCAGGCGAGTGCCTGGGGGGCTACCCGCGTGACTGCAACGACCAGAACCCGTGCACGGACGACTCGTGCGACGTGGCAGTCGGGTGCCGGAACGTCAACAATACGTTCCCGTGCAGCGACGGGAACCCGTGTACCTGGGGGGACCGCTGCGGGAGCGGGTACTGCAAGCCCGGGAACGTGAACTGCGACGACGGGAACGCGTGTACCGACGACTTCTGCTCCTACGACGGGACGTGCCCCGCGGTCGATCCGACGAGCGCGCGTGGGGGCGCGTCCGCGGTCCCGGGCACCCCGGCCGCCGGGGCCCGGGCAGGCGCCGGGGCCCGGGCAGGCGGCGGCGCCCGGGCCGGCGGCGGCGCCCGGGCCGGCGGCGGCGCCCGGGCAGGCGGCGCGTCGACGCCGGTCTGCTGCCACGCGCCGAGGTCGTGCGACGACGGCAACCCGTGCACCGACGACTCCTGCGACCGGATCGTCGGGTGCAGGCACGCGCCGAATTCCGCGCCGTGCCAGGCGGGCCGCTGCGACGGGATGACCTGGTACAAGCCGACGTACTGCGAGCAGGGGGCGTGCCCGGCGACCCAGCCGTCGCAGGTCTGCAACGACAACCTCTCGTGCACCATGGACACCTGCGGCCCCACGGCCGGGTGCGGCTACGTCAACAAGTGCACGGACCCGAAGAACCCGAACTGCACCCCGCAGGGGTGCGCGTGCGGCCTCTCCGGCTCCAAGTGCGGGATCGGCGCGGACGAGTGCGTGGACGGGACGTGCACGTGCGCAGGCGGGCCCGCGTGTCCCTCGTTGAAGACGTGCTGCGACGGCTTCTGCCTCCCCGGCGGCATGTGCCCGTAGCGGTCCCGGCAGGGACTGCCGCCCCGGGCCGCGGGCAAGACAATCCCGGACCCTGCGGATCGAACCCCCGGGAACGACCGGATCCTGCGGATCGAACCCCCGGAAACGACCGGGCCCTGCGGATCGAGCCCCCGGGAACGACCGGATCCCGCGGATCGAGCCCCCGGGAACGACCGGATCCTGCGGATCGAACCCCCGGGAACGACCGGACCCTGCGGATCGAGCCCCTGGGAACGACCGGATTCTGCGGATCGAACCCCCGGGAACGACCGGACCCTGCGGATCGAGCCCCCGGGAACGACGATTGCCGTGGCTGGCGGGCGAACGGGGAGGGGAGGCGCCCGGCCCGGCGGACGGGACGCCGCGCGCCCTACTTGCCGCGCTTGCGGCGCTCGTGCCGCATCTTCTTCCGCATCTTCTCGTACTTGTGCTTCCGCATCTTCTTGCGGCGCTTCTTGATCACGCTGCTCATCAGGTCTCCTGAATCAGTCCGCCACGCCGGGCGCCATCCCGACGCGCCCGTGCCGGGCGCCATCCCGACGCGCCCGTACCGGGCGCCGAAAAGCTCGCGTGACCTTAGCCGCGCATCGCGCTCGTGTCAAGTCGGAATCTCGCTGAGGGCGCACGACGGGGTATTGAGAAGAGCTTTGCCACGTCCCAGAGGTGACCCTTGGCGTGGAAGAGGTCGAGGATCTGGATTGCGTCAGGGTAGTCCTCGTCCGCGAGGTTCCAGATCCACTTGGCTCCGTCGGCGACGATCGCGCGGCGCACCGCCTGGTCGAAGCCGCGGCGGCACGCCTCACGCTCCACCCGTTGCGCGAAAGCGGAGGGTGTCTTGTCGGTGTCGCGGGTGGCGACGCTCTCGATGGCCGCAGAGTAGCTGATGGACCCCCTGTCGCCACCGGGGCCAACGAGCGCCTCGACCTCGGCGATGACCTCCGCGTCGAGGACCTCTTTGAGCCCCCTTTTTTGGCCGCCTCCTTTTCGGAGGCCGCCTCGGGCGCCCAGAGAACCGTATCAGCCCATTCCTCGCAGGCATTCCAGTACGCCTCGACCTGCTTCCGGAATTCCTGGCCGGCCTCGACCTGAGCACGAA
>VGRB01000453.1 GCA_016875475.1 Deltaproteobacteria bacterium | reverse complement strand
TGATCCTCCATCGCGCGGCGCGTGTCGAGCGCGACGAAAACGCTGTTGCGTTACCCGGGAGGCTGGTAACATCGGGTGCCTCGAACGGGAGGGCGCTCATGACCCGATCCATCCTCGCGGCCGCGATCCTCGCGGCCGCGGTCCTCTCGGCGCCGGTCGCCTGCGGCTCCGACGACAAGGGGGCGGACACGGCCTCGACCCCCCCCGACGTCCCGACGCAGAACGACACGAGCGGCGGCCGGGACCCGGCGACGGCCCCCGACGACGGCGCCGCGCCCCAGCCCGAGCTGCCGCCCCCCCCGGACTGCGGGACCACGGTCGGCACGACGAAGATGGGCTTCGGGTGCGAGGAGGACTGCGACTGCGAGCCCGGGCTGATCTGCTACGACGAGGCGTACCCGGGGGCGAAGGGCGTTTGCACGCGCGACGGAGGGAACTGCGGCGCCGGGTTCCAGTACATCCAGTTCAGCTCGACGCACTGGAACAAGTACAAGGACATGACGCTCAAGAACCTCTGCGTCCCGGCGTGCGAGTCGCTCGCGGACTGTGACAGGTACGGCGGGATCTACGCCCACTGCGCCGACAAGTCCGGGTCGTACTGGGAGGGACAGACGCTGGCGCTGAAGGGCCACTGCCAGGTCACGAAGACCGAGTGACCGGATGGGCTGGACGGACGCGGACGAAGCCAGGTTCGCCGTCGCGCGCGCCGCGGCCGAGGAGGCGCGGCGGCGGTTCGAGGACCACGACCCCTACACGTGCCGCCACAGCATCCGGGTCGCGGACTGGGCGGTCCTGATCGCCGGGCACGTGCCCGGGTTCGCGCGGTCGCGGCTGCGCGTCCTCGAGATCACGGCGCTCCTCCACGACTACGGCAAGACCTTCATCGACCCCGCGGTCATCCGCAAGGGCGACCGCCTCACCGACGAGGAGTGGGCGGCGGTGCGCACGCACCCGGATCTCGGCGCGGACCGGGTGCCGGTCGCGCGCGAGTTCGTGTCGCCGGACGGGATCCGCTGGCACCACAAGCACTTCGACGGGTCCGGCTACCCGCCCGGCGACATGAAGGGCCCGGACATCCCGCTGGAGGCGCGGCTGATCGCGGTGGCGGACGTGTTCGACGCGCTGACCTCCCCCCGCGAGTACCGCGGCGACCCGCGCGAATACGCGCCCGCGGACGCGCTTGAGCTGATGCGCGAGATGGCGGGGGCCGAGCTGGACCCGGGCCTGGTCGCGCTCTTCCAGTCGGTCTACGACATCGAGTGCTCGCGCCACGGGGGCAAGGTCGGGGCCAGCACGCTGCAGGTGCGGAGCGTCATCGGGACCGAGGTGGCGCGCGCGCGCGACCTGCTCCGCGCCGAGATCGGTCCGTTCGACCCGCGGGACCCGCTGAAGGGACGCCGCCCGGAACCGCGCCTGGTCGATCGCCTGGTCACCGGGCTCGTGCGCGCGAACCTGGACCGCGCCTCGGCCACGAACATCGTGCGCTACGTCCTGCGCCTGCCTCTGGACGAGACGTTCCCGCCGAGCGACCTCGCAGGCGCGCCGCGCCGCGGAACCACGCCGCCGGGGGGCTTCCTGCACCACGTCGAGGTCTGCCTGGACCTCCGCCGCCTGCCGCCCGAGGCCGCCTACGCCCACGTCGTCGTATTCATGGGCCAGCTCTGGCTCGCGGTCGGGGAGCGGCGTGAGGGCGGGTTCGAGGTGAGACTGGCGCGGTGAACAGGTCGCGGGGCACGGGGGCCGGGTCCAGGTCCGGTGACGGGCTCGCGCTCCGCGCTCGCGTCTCGCCTGGCGCGGAAGGCCCCCGCGGCGTCCGTGCCGCGGTTTCCTGATATAGTCAGGCGCCCTTCCGGAGGTGACCGTTGCGCCGCCTCACGCTGCCGATGATCCTCCTCGCCGTCGCCGCATGCAAGCCCGCGGGCGGCTCCCCGGAGGCCGAGCCCGCCGCCGCCGACCTGCCCGCCGCGCCCGCGGGCTGGCACCGGCCGAAGCTGATCGACGCGCACGCGCACCTGTCGCCGTTCGCCATCCCGGTCATCCGCCGCATCATGGACGAGAACGGGGTCGAGTACGTCGTGAACCTGTCCGGCGGGAACCACGCCGACGGGGACATCGAGTACAGCCTCAAGCTCGCGAAGGTGATGGAGGGCAGGGTCGTCAACTGCTACAACCCCGACTGGTACCGGATCGACGAGCCGGACTTCGGGGTCGTGGAGGCGCGGCGCCTCGCCGACTCCGTCGCCAAGGGTTTCCGCTGCCTCAAGATCGCGAAGGCGCTCGGCCTGTTCGTCCGCCACGGGTCCGGCGTGCTCCTGGAGGTGGACGACCCCGCGCTCGACCCGCTGTGGGCCGCGGCGGGCCGCCTCGGCGTGCCGGTCTATGTCCACGTCGCGGACCCGAAGGCGTTCTTCCGGCCGTGCGACGAGACGAACGAGCGCTGGGCCGAGCTGCAGGTCCACCCGTCCTGGTGCTTCCACGGGCAGGGCTTCCCGTCGTTCGATGAGCTGCTCGACGCGTTCGAACGCGTCGTCGCGAAGCACCCGGCGACCACGTTCATCGGCGTGCACCTCGGCAACGCCGCGGAGGAGCCGGACCGCGTCGCCCGCATGCTCGCAGCCTACCCCAACTACTACGTGGACATCGCCGCGCGCGTGCCCGAGTTCGGCCGCCACCCCCCCGAGAAGATGCGCGCGTTCTTCGTGCGCTGGCAGGACCGCGTGCTGTTCGGCACGGACGTCGTTTTCTCGCCGCGCCACATCATGCTCGGGTCCACCGGGACCGACCGCCCGACGCCCGACGACGCGCGCCGCTTCTACCAGGCCCACTTCCGCTACTTCGAGACGCAGGATCGGCAGATCGAGCACCCGACCCCGATCCAGGGAAGCTGGAGGATCGACGCCGTCGGACTGCCGGCGGAGGTGCTTGAGAAGCTCTACCGCAAGAACGCGGAACGATTGCTGAAGCTGGGGTCCGGGCCTGGCGCCACACCCCCCGCCCCGTCGCCGTTTTAGGCAGGCGCGCCCCCCCCGCGGGTCGGACGCCCGGCCTCCTCGGCCGGCTCCGGCGCCTTCGGGTCCGACGCGATCGTGGTCAGGAAGGCCGCGACCACGGCGGGGTCGAACTGGGTCCCCGCCAGCCGGCCGATCTCCTCGACGGCGGTCGCGTGCCTCATCGGCTCGCGGTAGGGGCGCCGCGACGTCATGGCGTCATACGTGTCCGCGACCGCGATGATCCGCGCGACAAGCGGGATCTCCTCGCCCTTCAGGCCGGACGGGTAGCCGGTCCCGTCCCAGTGCTCGTGGTGGTGCAGCACCACCTGGAGCGCCGAAGCCAGGAAGCCGACCGGGTGCAGGATGCTGTCGCCGATGATCGGGTGGCGCTCGATCGCCTCGCGCTCCCTCCCGTCCAGGCGGCCGGGCTTCAGCAGCACGGCGTCCCGCACGCCGATCTTGCCGATGTCGTGGAGCAGCCCCGCCTGCTCGACCACGGCCAGGTCGGAGCCGCGCACGCCGAGCGCCCTGCCCATCCGGACCGCGTACCTCGTCACGCGTTCCGAGTGGCCGTGCGTGTACGAGTCCCGCATCTCCAGGGCCTGCGCCAGCGCGCGGATGGTCTGGTAGAACGTGTCGCGGTTCGTCTCGTGGAGCCGCGCGTTCTCGATGGCCGCGGCGACCTGGTGCGCGAACGTCGCGAACAGCGAGAGGCTGTCCCCGTTGAACGCGGCCGGCTTCGGGCTCTCCGCGACCAGGACGCCGACCGCGCCCGACGGACCGAGGATCGGCGCGGCCATCTGGCAGCGCGCGCCGCGGACGCCGGACACGAGGTCCGGGTCGTTGCGCACGTCGTCGGCCAGGAGCGGCGCGCACCCGTCCAGGCACCGCCACGCGAGGCCGCGGCCGCGACCCAGGCGGAACCCGACGCCCATGCCCTCGTCGAACCCGAACACGCCGCGCACCACGAGGTCGTCGCCGTCCGCCAGGAGCAGCGCGCACGACCGGAAGGGGAGCGCCTTGCGCGCGGTCGCCCC
>VGRB01000452.1 GCA_016875475.1 Deltaproteobacteria bacterium | reverse complement strand
GGGGGCTCGCCAGGTCCGCGAGCTGCGTGAACAGGGTCGGCACGATCAGCAGGACCACCGCCGCCGCGGCGAGCACCGCGACGAAGACCATGGCCGCCGCCGCCACGCCGCGGGGAACGCGCCGCCGGACGAGCCAGTCCGCGGCCGGGTGCACAGGACGAACGCGATCGCCCCGGCGAAGAGGACCGGGATCACCACCAGCCGGAGCCGAAAGACCAGCACGACCAGCACGGCCGCGACGAGGGCGGCGCCGATCCCCTTCGCGAGCAGGTACGGATAGCGCCCGTGCGAGTGCCACCAGTTGGGGGTCCCCATGTCGCCGCAACCTCCGCGGGAAGCCTAGCATCCCGGAGTCGGGGGCGCCAGTTCCCGCACCTTCCAGTTCCAGCACCTTCCTTGCCGGGGCGGTCCCGAACGACACCCGTCGAGATACGTACCCCACGCCCCGGACCCCTGCAGGCCCCAGGGGCATCGATCGGAGGGGGGCGCGGCTCGCCCCCCTGCCCGCCGCCCCGCGTTGCGGGGCGCGTGCCACCCCCCTTGCGCGGCCGCCTTGCGGCCGCTCCCACCTTGCGCCCCGCCCGCGCACCCGCTACGCTCCGTTCATGCGCCTGCGCCGCATCGCAGCCTGGATCGTCGCCGCGCCGGTCGCGCTCGCCGCGACCCCGGCGCCGGCGGGTTCGTCGCCTGGGTGCGCGTCTCCGCGGACCGCGTGGCCCGCGATCCGGACCGGCGCGTCCCGTTCCACGAGTGGCCCGCGCCCGTTCCGAAGCCGCGCCGCGCCGACGACGTCCCGCGCGTCCGCGTCGAGCGAGTGGGGGGGGAATGGCAGGTGCTGGACGCGCTCGGCCGCGTCGTCGTGCTGCACGGACTGAACGTCGGCCAGGGGTCGAAGAACCCGCCGTGGCGTTCGATCGGCATGGGCGACGAGGACGCGTTCCGACTGATGCGGTCCTGGGGGGTGAACGCGATCCGGCTGGTGCTCCCCTGGGAGGCGCTCGAGCCGGAGCCGAGGCGCTTCGACATGGAGACGCTCGCCTATGTCCGCTGGTTCCTGGACCAGGCCCGCTCGAACGACATGCTGGTCGTCCTCGACAACCACCACAACGAGGTGTCGCGCTGCTTCGGCGGCACCGGCGCCCCGCGGTGGGCACACCGCCCCGGGGTGATCCCGGACGAGGCCGCGGCCAGGGACTGCCGGTACGTCGGCTACCCCGGGCTGGACAGCCTGCCGCACCAGCTCCGGTGGTGGGCCGACTTCTGGGACGGCGCGTGGACCCCGGACGACCTCGCGCTCCAGGACCACGTCGTATGGGCCTGGCAGAAGCTCGCGGAGGTGGTCCGCGGGCACCCTGCCCTGCTCGGATACGGCCCGTTCAACGAGCCGCACTGCTACACCGGCCTCGCGGGCCGCCTGCTCTACCCCGGCGAGACGCGCTGCGAGGAGGCCCTGTCCGCGTTCTACCGGCGCTTCGCGTTCGCGATCCGCGCGGTCGATCCGGACTCGCTGCTGTTCGTGGAGCCGCCGCTCGCCATGATCGCGCCGGACTGGGACGGCGCGGACACGGGCATCGAGCTTCCTCCGGTGCCCGGCGTGGTCCTGTCGGTTCACTGGTACGACGGCGCCGTGCTGGACGCCGGCTGCGATTCGACGTGGGATCGCGACCGGTGCGACCTCGCGGAGTTCCTGGCGTCCACGGGCCGCCTCGCCGCGGACCGCTTCGGCACCGCGCGCGTCCTGACCGAGCACGGCGTCCACGGCTGCAAGCGCGGCGCCGCCGAGGACCTCGCGCACCAGATGGTGGACGTCGAGGACGCCGGCGCGTCGTCGTTCGTCTGGAACCTCTTCGTGGTCGGCGACACGTGGGGCATGACCGCCCCGCGCACCGGCGGCGAGGACATGAGCCTGGTGGTCCCGGAGATCTACGCCTCGGACCCCTCCCAGGCCGGACGCCCGCGATGCCACGCGGGCGCGTTCGTGCGCCCCGTGCCGCGGCGCATCGCGGGCGAGCCGATCGCCTGGGGGTTCGACCGCAGCTTCGACGCGTGGGACGGCGCCCCCGACCGCCACCACGACGGCCGCGCCGTGGCCGGCACGGACACGTTCACGCTGTCGTTCCGGCAGACCGCCGTGGTCGGGGACACCCACGTCTTCGTGCCGCGCGCGCTGGTCTTCGGCGAGGACCCCGCGACCGAGGCCCCCGAGTTCACCGTGGACGTGTCCGACGGCACGTGGCGGTGGGCGCCCGACGACCCGAACGTGCTGGTCTGGACGGCAAACCCTGCCGTGCCCGAGCACACGCTGACGATCAAGACGTGGGGCGGCCGCCGCGCGCCCGGGAACGGCATCGGAGACTGCGTTCCCCCGTGATCACGGGCAGATCGGCCGCGCCCACGCGTCGTCGGGCGCGTCCGCCATCTCGAACCGCAGCACGCCCCCCCGCAGGAGGTGGAATGCGCGCCTCGGTCAGGGCCTCTCCGTCGAGCGTGACGCCGCGCGCGAACACCTTCCCGGCGGACGCGCCGGGGGCCTCGATCACGAACGCGCGCCCGCCGGCGCGGTCCGGCTCCAGGTGGATCGTCACGCGGTCGAACGCGGGCGCGTTCAGCCAGTACCACTCCTCGCCCGGCGCGACCGGGTAGAAGCCCATCGCGGCGAAGGCGTACCACGCAGACGTGGCGCCCGCGTCGTCGTTCCCGGGCAGCCCGTCCGGCCGGTCCCCGAAGCGGTCCCGCCGCACCTCCGCGACCCGCGTCTGCGCGCGCGAGGGCAGCCCCACGTACCCGTAGAGCCACGGCACGTGGAAGTCCGGCTCGTTGTCCGCGGTGAAGTGCCGGCCGTCGAAGAACTCGTCGAGCTTCCTCGCGAACGCCTCGCGCCCCCCCATGGCCGCGACCAGCCCGCACACGTCGTGCTGCACGCTCCACGTGTACTGCCACGAGTTCGCCTCGGTGAAGCCCGCGAGCGCGGTCGGGTCGAACGGCGAGAGCCACGACCCGTCCCGCCACCGCGGCCTCGCCATGCCGACCGACGGGTCGAACACGTTCTTCCAGTTGCCCGAGCGCGCCCGGTAGAACGCGGCGCGGTCCCCGCGGCCCGCCGCCTCCGCGACCACCGCCACGCAGGAGTCCTCGTACGCGTACTCGAGCGTCATCGACGCGGACTGCAGGTAGTCGCACTCGTAGGCTACCCACCCCTTCTCCACGTAGTCCGGGACCGTGCCGCGGCTGACGTAGCGAACCCGTCGAACCCCTTCGCGACCGCGTCCGCCACGACGCAGTACTCGGAATTCCCCGACATCACGCGCGAATCCCCGGTCGCGTTCCACGGGCACTTCTGCATCCACCCGGAGTGCTCGTACGTCCGGACGAGCGCCTGGACCATGTCGTCCTTGACCTCGGGCTCCAGGAACGCGAGCAGCGGGTGCGTCGTGCGGAACGTGTCCCAGGTGCACCAGTCGTCCGTGTACCAGCGGTGCGCCCCCGCCTCGACCACCTTCCCGAACCCGTCCGCGCCGATCCAGAACCTGCCGCCCTCGGTGTAGTCCGCCGGCTGCATCAGCGCGTGGTAGAGCGCGGTGTAGAACACCGTCTTCTCCGCGTCCGTGCCGCCCTCGACCTCGATCCGCGACAGCAGGCGGTTCCAGTCGGCCACCGCCGCCGCGCGCACCTCCTCGAACGTGCGGTCCGCGCACTCCGCGTCGAGCGCGGCCCTCGCCTCGTCCTCCGAGATGAACGAGATCCCGACCCGCAATTCGACCACGTCGCCCGCGGCGGTCGCGAACGTGCCGAAGGCCCCCACGCGCGTGCCCGCGGCCGACGGCGATCCCGCCGTCACGACCCCGTCCGACCACGTCCCGTGCGACGCGAACGGCCGGCTGGCCCGCGCGTGGAAGTAGATCGTGCTGATCCCCGTGGTCCCGGGCGCGCTGTCCCCGACCCCCAGCGCGACGAGCGGGTTCACCTGGTGGACCGCCTTCCCGCGGATCGTGTCGGGGGCGACGACCTCCACGCGCCCGTCCCGGGGCTCGCCGCCCC
>VGRB01000451.1 GCA_016875475.1 Deltaproteobacteria bacterium | reverse complement strand
CCCCCACGAGCTTCCGGATCGCCTCGCTCCGCAGGGCCGAGATCCACCCCAATCCGGGGTGCTCCCTGATCCGCCGGATCTGCGCGCTCGTCAGCATCCCGCGGTCCCCGACAAGGACGACCTCCTCGATGTCGAAGTGCAGCCGCAGCTTCAGCACCTGGTCCGGTACGGTCGTCGGGTCGCCCGTGTTGCCGGCGTACACCTTGATCGCAACCGGCCGCCCTTCCCGGTCCCCGCCAGCCACGTTCAGCAACACGAACGACGTCACCATCTGCGCGTCCGTCCAGCCCTGCCCGCCGACTCCCGTTTGCAAGTGCCGCCCGACCGACTCCCGAAGCCCGCATACCGCCGCCAGATCCAGATACAGCGGCAGCCCGGCCCGCGCCGTCACCCCGCTCCGGCCCCCCTCGACTTCGTACTGGAAGGGAAGTGCGCCCTGCGGCATGATCGTCTCACCTCGTTGGTGAATGATCGTCCAAGCAACGCGCATTCCAATCCCGTGAGATCACGGGGCCAACGAGGTACTCTCATTCATCTGGCGGCGGAACGCGGGATCGCTCCCCCGTTGATCCGCGGGGGTGCGAACGGCTACCATCCGGCCCACGGAGGTGCCGGATGAGGCGTATCCACCTGTTCCTCGGTGCGATGGTGCTCGGGATCGCGGCGTGCGGGAGCGACGACGGGAAGAACGGGACGCCCGCGGACGCGATCGAGGCGGCGGAGGCGGGACCGGACGCGGCGCCCGACCCGGTGACGCCCGGGGACGTCCCGGAGGCCGCGGACGACGTTCCGGCGACCGAGGCGGACGCGCCCGATCCCGGGGACGTCCCGGCCGAGACCGGCGACGACGTCCCGGTGACCCCCGACGTGCCGCACGAGCTGCCGCCGCTCGTCCTGAAGCCGCCGCTCGCCACGCCGGCGGACCCGCTGAAGGGCACGGGGATCGAGTCGTGCGCGACCTACCTCGAGGAGCGGTGCGAGGCGGGCAAGCTGCGGAAGTGCGGCGTCTATGACCCGGCCGCCAAGGCGTTCGTCGCGGAGCCGGACCCGCTCCTGAAGCGCGTCCTGCTGTGGGAGCGCTGGCGCGACCTGTACAGCACGGCGGACGGCATGACGACCGAGCGCACGTTCAACGTGGCCACCCCGCCCGGGACCCCGGAGTCGGAGTGGTCGAAGCCGGAGCGGTTCGCGTCCCACCAGGGCATGGGCGACTCCGGCATCTGGACCGGCTGGACGGTGATCGGCCGCATCCTCCGGTACGCGCAGACCGGGACCGAGGCGGACTACGAGCGCATGGAGGACGGCGTCCGCACGCTCCTGGCCATGTACGACGTGTCGGGCGTGCCCGGCTACTTCATCCGCTACTTCTTCCTGAACCTGGAGCCGGGCTCCCCGAACACGCCCGACCACCTGCTCCGCTGGTTCGACGAGACCAAGCTGTCGCACCACTACCGCGACGTGGACCCGGCTGCGCTGGCGGGCCTGCCCGCGATCTACCGCGACGGCATCACGGACGCGGAGGGCAAGGTCTGGAAGGGCCGGCCCATGTGGCAGGGGCGGCCGTCGATCGACCAGAACACGGGGCCGATGAACGCGCTCCCGATGGCGTGGGCCATGCTGCGCGACGAGACGCTGAAGGAGCGCATCTCGCACCACCTGACGTGCTACCTGAAGCGGCTCCAGCGGATCGAGCTCGTGAACCTCCAGCAGAACCCGGAGCTCGCGAGCGCGCTGATGCAGTTCTTCAACGCGGGAGAGCTGAAGCTCGACCCGGGCGACATCGACCTGCTGAAGATCGACAAGATCGTGGGCTACGTGCAGCGCCAGATCAACACGGCGAACGAGGCGACGTTCGACAAGACCTGTCCGGCGACCGTGCAGTACGCGCCCTGGCGCGTGGTGGACGCGGCCGCCCCCGACTTCCTGATCCAGCTCCTCGGGCTGGTCAACGACATGGACACCAGCGCGGGCGGCGAGAACCAGATCGACCACTACTACTTCCCGAACCTGCGCGGCGGCGACGCGGTGCACCTGATCCACCTGGCCGCGATGGCGTACTGGTTCACCGGCGACGAGCAGTACCGCACGTTCCTGTTCGACGAGGTGATCGGCAACCTGCGGGGCATCGAGGTCGCGGCGACCGCGGGCGCGTTCGACCAGAGCAAGTTCTGCTCGCACTTCTTCGGGGACCAGCTCACCTACGGGTCGTGGTGGGTGCTGCTCGGGATGCTCGAGGACTCGGAACTGAAGACGGCGCTCCAGCAGTCGTTCCACGACGAGATGTGGGACAAGCTCTTGAAAACCAAGGGTAATGCGGACTTCTACATCATGTACGCCGGCGAGGTGCCGGACGAGATCGCGAAGGGCAAGGCCGAGGCCCTGGCCTACGCGCTCCCCGCGATCCGGGGCATGGGCGGCAACGGCTGGGTGGACGGCACGAACCTGCTCGACGACCCGCGCCGCTCGTACACCCTCAAGCCGGACTTCGTGATGGAGCACGCGCCCGAGGGCATCGAAGCGGTCTGCCCGACCGAGGCCGAGTACAAGTCGTGCACGACCGAGATCGTATACCAGGGCCTGAAGATCCCGGGCCAGAACCTGCTGCACGACTACGAGTGCGCCGAGCCGGGGCCGTGGGACTGCAAGCTGCCGAACGGCAGGTGCACCGAGAAGATGACGAACCTGCCGCTCCCGGTGCAGCTCCGGCAGTACACGGACTGGCTGTGGCAGCGGAACCCGTTCGAGCTCAACAAGGGCGTCGGCCTGGAGGGCGGCGTCCAGATGCCGGGCGCGGACCTGTCCGAGCCGTACTGGAACGCGCGCCGCTACGGGTTCGTCACCGAGGGCGCTGGCCAGGTGCTCGCGTGGGAGACGACGGCGACGGACTGCGGCGAGTAGGTCTCCCCCGCGCGCCCTGCTACCCCAAGCGGGCCTCCCGTTCGCCGCCTTGACCACCGCGACACCGCGGCCGATACTCGCCTCCGGGGAGGCGGGGACGAGCTTCAGACGAGAGCCCTTCGACAGGTGGCACCGTGAGGTGCCGGGCTCCCGGTGGTTCAAGGCCGACCTCCACGTGCACACCGTCGACGACCTCCCCGGCAACGCACGCATGCCGGAGGGAATCAACGGGGATCCGGCGACCCCTGACGTGCTCCGGTCGTACTCGCGTCGCCTGCTGCGCGGCGCAGCCCGGGCGGGGGTGCAGGTTCTTGGACTCACCCCCCACGCCACGCGGGTTGGCGACGGCCCGGAGACCTCGGCCGTCTGGCACGTCGTGGATGCCTGGAATGCCGGGACCGACGACGACGGCATCCCGTTCCGCGAGAAGGTCTACGCGGTATTCCCCGGGTTCGAGCCCAACCTCAACGACGGCGGATCGGGGGTTCATCTCCTGTTCCTGTTCGACCCCGAGATCGGGCGCGATCGCTACCTGGCGTTGTTCGAGGCGGTCATGGACGGGCGCCGCCCCTGGGACGGCGGTCTGAGGATGACGACGCGCGACGCGAAGGGCGTCTGCGCGTTCCTCGATGAGCGTCGGCTGGAGAGCCTCACGGCGATGCCTTGGGACTACCTCGTCCTGGCGCCGCACTTCCAGGGCGAGCACGGATTGCTGAGGGAGGTGCAGCGGCAGGCCCTCGAGAAGTTCCCGTGCGAGCGGCTCGCCGGGTTCGAACTCGGGGACAGCCAACTCCCGAGCGACTTCGCACTGACGGAGAAGCCCGGGAGCTTCCTCCTCCCGTTCATGGAGAGGCACCGGCAGGCGTTCTTCCACGCGAGCGACGCAGCCACGATCGCGGACGGTGATCCCGGTCCGCGGACCCTTGGCTACCGCACGACCTGGGTCAAGCTCGCCTCGCCGCGTATCGAGGCGCTGCGCCAGGCGTTCGTCGCGAGCGACTCGCGGCTCCGGATCGCTTTCGAGCGAACCGACGGCGGGACGCTGCGCTCACTGTCCTCCCCTGGGAGGGTTGAAGCCCTCGCCTTTAGGCGACCGCTTTAGCAGGTCCTCCCCCGCCTGAAGGCGGCGGCTTCCGGATGTGGAAGCCGTGAAGCTCCACCGCCTGAA
>VGRB01000450.1 GCA_016875475.1 Deltaproteobacteria bacterium | reverse complement strand
TTGTGCCATCTCCTCCCGCAGCACGCGGAACAGCGGCCCGCTCATCATCGAGAGCGCGTCCGCGAACACCGAGACCGGCAGCCGATCCGGAGACGCGACCTCCACGCCGGGCCAGATCAGTCCGACGTGGCTCTGCCGGAACGGACCGCGGATCACGACGCGCTCGCCGCCGGCAGAGTGGCGGGCGGGCCCTGGGTCGGGCGGCGGGGCGCCGGTCGGCCGCGGCTCGACGAACAACGCCGCCACCTCGGCCGCGTCGCAGTCCCCGACGACCGCGATGACGAGCCTCGACGGGTCCAGCAGTCGCTCGGCGGTCGCCGCGAGGTCCGCGCGTCCGATCCGGTCCAGGGCCTCCTTGCGCCCGGCCGGGTCCAGGCCGTACGGGTGTCCCGCAAACAGCCGCGACACCAGCTCGCGGTGCAGAAGCGACCCGGGCCGGTCCACGCGCGACCGGACGTCCTCCAGCAGCAGCGCCTTCTCGCGCTCCACGTCGGCCTCGGCCAGGTTCGGCCTCGACAGGCACTGGGCCGCGAGGCCGGCCGCCGGCAGCAGCGTGCCGACCGGCACGTCGAGCCACGCCGACGTGAACGAGTTCCCGGCCGCGGCGCCGAACTGCGCCCCGAGCGCGTCGAAGTCGCGCATCAAGGCCTGGGCCGCGCGCCCGCCAGCGCCGCAGCTGTACAGGCGCGACAGCAGCGAGTGCAGCCCGTTCGTCTCCGGGGTCTCGTGCTCGAGGCCGCCCGGTGCGTGCACGCGGACCACGACCGTCGGGTGGGTCCGGTCCCGCCAGTGCAGGACCACGGTCCCGCCAGGGAGCACCGTCCGCGTCGGCTCGTCCGCGGAGGCGCGCCGCGGCCGGAGCACCTTGCGGAACGCCGGCGCGCCCGGCGGGAGCGCGGCCTCGGGCGCGATCAGCACGACGGACGGCATCGCCCGGCCGACGTGGCGCGCCAGCACCCGGCCGACCTCCTCGGCGTCGAGCGCGAGCACGCGCGCCATGTACTTTCGGAAGAACCCGGCCTCGCCGGCCGCGGCCAGCTCGTACCCGACGCGTCCCGCGCGACCGTGCGCGGTCTCGTCGAGCCGGCTCGAGGACGCGCTCATGTCCTCGCGGACCGCGGCGATGGCCCCGAGCCCGGGGCCCGAGGACACGAACTCGGAGAACGCGTCCCGCAGGCCGTCGAGCGCCGCCCGCAGCTTGTCGGGATGAGTCGATCCATGAACCCCGAACAGCCCTCCGTGGATCGGCGTGTAGGACATGGACGACACGTCGTTGACGAGGCCGGTCGCCTGCCGCCACGACTCCAGGATCGACCCGCGCGTCTCGCCGAACACGCCCGACGCGCAGTCGAGAGCGGGCACGTCCGGGTGCCGCAGCGCCGGCGCCGGGAAGCCGATCGCGAAGTGAGCCTCCGCCACGTCGCGGGCGATCATCCGGAGCCCCGGCCGTCCCCGGCCGGCCGCCGGCACGCGCGGCGCCTCGGGCACGTCCCGCTCCCACGGCGCCAGCTCGCGGTCGACCAGCTCGAACGCCTCGGCGCCGTCGAGGTCCCCGACCACGACCACCACGAGGGACGCGGGCGAGTAGTACGCCCGGTGGAAGCGCCGGAGGTCGTCCGCGGTCAGCGCGGACACCGACTGCATCGTCCCGACCACCCGCCGCCCGTACGCGTGGCCGGCGTACCGCTCCTCGAAGAGCGTGCGCATGCACCACAGGCCGGGATTCTCCTCCTCGCGCGAGATCTCCTGGAGGATCACGTTGCGCTCCCGCTCCACGACCGGATCGAGCAGCTCGGCGGCCAGCACGTTGTGCAGGACCGCCCGCGCCGCGTCGCCGAAGGCGGCCGCCGGGAACGAGGCGTGGACGACCGTGCAGTCCTGCGAGGTCCAGGCGTTTATCGTGCCGCCCGCGTCCTCGACGGACGCGCCGAGTCCCATCCGCCCGAACCGCTCCGGCCGGTTCTGGAACAGCATGTGCTCCATGAAGTGGGCCGCGCCGCGCTCGTGCTCGGTCTCGTACGCCGCGCCGGCGCGGATCCACACCTGGATCGAGGCCACCCTGGCGCGCCGGAACGGCTCGAACGCGACCGTCGCCCCCCGCACCGACCCGACCTGGGTCCTGCCGATCCGCCGGATTCCGGCCATGCTCGGAACCTCGCGAGTCAAAACAGCGTAAGGCATCGGCGGCTGTGAGACAAGAGAGCGGTGTCGTTCAACCGCTTGACTTCCGCCCCCTCGCTCGCGCAAAACGCCGCGACTCTTGGCGCGGGAAAGCCAATGAAGACGATCGGGTTCGGCGCGTTGCTGGCGGCGGCGGTTCTGGTGTCGGGGTGCTCGCTCGGCGGCGGCGGGACGGACGGCACGCCCGGAGGCGGGGACGGGGCGATCGACCCGGACGTGCCCCTCGAGCAGGGCGAGTGTACTCCGGACTGCGACGGCAAGCAGTGCGGCGACGACGGCTGCGGCGGCTCCTGCGGCACCTGCACCAAGGGCGGGACCTGCAACAAGTACACCTTCAAGTGCATCGGCGGCTGCCAGCCCCAGTGCGACGGCAAGCAGTGCGGCGACGACGGCTGCGACGGCTCCTGCGGCACCTGCGGGGATGGCCTGGAGTGCCGCCCGAACGGGACCTGCGGCGGCCCGTGCACCCCGGCGTGCGAGGGGAAGCAGTGCGGCGACGACGGCTGCGGCGGCACCTGCGGCGGTTGCGGCGCGGACCAGGCGTGCGTGGCCGGCCAGTGCGTGGCGGGCGCGTCGTGCACGGACGGGAAGGTGAACGGATCCGAGTCCGACGTCGACTGCGGCGGCACGTGCCCGGACAAGTGCCTCTTCGGCCAGGCGTGCGCGTCGGGCCCGGACTGCAAGTCGGGGATCTGCGAGAACAAGAAGTGCGGCAGCCCGGCGACCTGCTCGAACAGCACCAAGGACCCCGGCGAGTCCGACGTGGACTGCGGCGGCGCGGCGTGCTCGGGCTGCGCGATCAACAAGGAGTGCAAGGAGCACGCCGACTGCCTGTCGCTCAACTGCGCCTACGGCGTGTGCGACAAGCCGAGCTGCGAGGACGGCTCGAAGAACCAGGGCGAGGGCGACGTCGACTGCGGCGGCCCGTGCGAGTCCAGGTGCGCGGACGGGAAGTCCTGCAAGCAGCCGGGCGACTGCGGCTCCCAGCGCTGCGAGCTGGGCAAGTGCACGAGCTGCAACGACTTCCAGCAGAACGGGACCGAGGCCGACGTCGACTGCGGCGGAGGGATGTGCCCGGGGTGCGCGGACGGCAAGAAGTGCGCGTCCAAGTACGACTGCCAGGGCGGCGGGTGCGAGGACAAGGTCTGCTGCACGGCGAACGAGTGCGGCATCTGCGGCGAGCCGAAGGCCGAGCAGTGCAACGGCGTGGACGACGACTGCAACGGCTACACGGACGACGAGCTGCCGCCCGGCGCCGCGTGCCCGAAGCAGCAGGGCGTTTGCAAGGGCGCGACGATGCAGTGCCGCGGCGACAAGGGCTGGCTCTGCGACGCCGAGACGTACCAGGCCCACAACTGGGAGTACCGCGAGGACGAAAAGGAGGCCTGCTACGACGGCAAGGACAACGACTGCGACGGCAAGTCCGACGAGGCGGACAAGGCGGACTGCTGCGTGAAGCAGTGCGACGGCAAGGAGTGCGGCCCCGACGGGTGCGACGGGCAGTGCGGCACCTGCACCAGCGGGACCTGCAACGCGGAAGGCCGGTGCGAGTCCTGCCAGCCCGCGTGCGCGGACAAGGCGTGCGGCGACGACGGGTGCGGCGGCCAGTGCGGCACCTGCAACACCGGGTACAAGTGCCAGGAAGGCCAGTGCGTTCCGACGAGCGGCTGCGGCGCGAACCCGGCCAAGACGTGCATGAGCAAGTGCGGCAACCAGGGCGTCGGCGGCTGCTACTGCGACTCGCAGTGCTCGTCGTCCGGAGACTGCTGCCCGGACTACCAGGCGTGCTGCAACCGGACCTGCTCGTGCTCGGGCAAGCAGTGCGGGGACGACGGGTGCGGCAACTCGTGCGGCACCTGCGCCAGCGGCAAGACCTGCAACGCGAGC
>VGRB01000449.1 GCA_016875475.1 Deltaproteobacteria bacterium | reverse complement strand
GGGGGTGCCCTCCGCGAGCGGCGTGCCCTCGCCGTTCCGGCCGCCGGGCTCGGCGACGGCCGCGGCGACGGCAGCCGGGAGGTAGACGTGAAACGTCGTCCCCTCGCCGACCTTGGACTCGACGCGGATGTGACCGCCGTGGTTGCGCACGATGGAGTGGCACGTCGCGAGCCCGAGCCCGGTGCCGCCGGGCTTGGTGGTGAACCAGGGGTCGAAGATGCGGTCGAGGTCCTCGGGCCGGATGCCGACCCCGCTGTCGGAGACGGACACCCGCACCCAGCGGTTGTCGTTGGGCTGGGCGGGGGCCGCCGGGTGCGGCCGGCGCGCCTCGTTCGCAGCCGACACGCGAACCACGCCCCCCCCGGGCATCGCCTGCGACGCGTTCAGGACGATGTTCTGGACCACCCGGCTGATCTGGGCCGCATCGACGTCGACCGGCCACGTGTCGGCCGGGATCTCGAACTCGCACCTGACGTTCGCCCCCCGCAGCGCGAATTGCGCGGAATCGACGATCAGGTCGGCGACGGACGCCGCCTTCCGGATCGGCATGCCTCCCTTCGCGAAGGTGAGGAGCTGCATGGTGAGGTCCCTTGCCCGGACGAGCGCGACCTCGGCCTCGGCCAGGTGATCGTCGACCGCCGAAGCGTCCACCCCGGGCGCGCGCGCCAGCGACACGCGGCCAAGCACGCCGGTCAGGATGTTGTTGAAGTCGTGCGCGATCCCCCCCGCGAGCACCCCGACGGCCTCGAGCTTCTCGGCCCGCCCGATCTCCTGCTCCATGCGGCGCCGCTCGGTCTCGTCGCGCAGCGCGAGCACGACGCCCGCCGGCCGGCTGTCGGGATCGCGGATCACCGACCCTGCCACGGCGACGATCCGGCTCCGCCCCTTCCGGCCGACCAGGACGCACGCCTCGGCGCACAGCCATTCCTCGCCGCCGCCGAGCACCCGCGCCACGACGTCCCCACGCGGCTGGAGCGTCTTCTCCGCGCGCAGCTCCAGCACCTCGGCCAGGGGACGGCCGGCGGCCTCGTCCGCCGCGATGCCGATCCACGTCTCGGCGACGCGGTTCATCAGCAGGACGCGGCCGCCCGTGTCGGTCGTGACGACGGCGTCGCCGATGCTGCGGAGGGTGACGGCGAGCCGCTCCTTCTCGCCGCGCAACGCCGCCTCCGCCTCGTCCCGCTGGCGCTGGCGGTCCTGGATGGCGGCGAGCATCCGGTTGAACCCGTCCGACAGCACGGAGACCTCTCGCGCGCCCCCCGTCACGTCGACCCGCAGCGAGTAGTCCCCGCCGCCGGCGATCCTGGACGCGGCCTCCGCCAGCCGCAGCACGGGCGGGGCGATGACCCCTTGCAGTAGCAGCGCGAACAGCACCGCCATCCCGATCAGGGAGAACGCGAGGATCGCGATCATCGCGCGGTACGAATCGACCCGCTGGTCCAGCGCAACCGTGGAGACGCGGAGGAGGATGGTCCCGTAGCGCTCGCCCTTCCACAACAGCTCGCGGTACACGTCGATCGCCGCCTCGCGATCGACCGCGCCCGGCACCGGGACCATCGTCGGGAGCGTGCTCGACGGCTCGTTCGCAGCCCCCCCGCCAACGTGCGACGAGAACAACGCCCCCCCCTTGTCGTAGAGGGCCGCCATCTCGATCTCGGGGTCCTCGACGAGGCCCGCGAGGGTCTCCACCGACTCGCGCCTCGTGCCGAACGCGAGGTCCGGGACGCTGTACCGGCCCACCACGTCCGCGATCTGCGCGGCCCTCTCCTCCAGCTCGACGCGCATCCTGTCGACCGTCCTGCCGGCCACGAGCGACAGGCCGACGCTCGTGATGCTCAGGGTCGGCGCGAGGATCGCGAGCGTCACCATGGACCGGATGGACATCGCCCGCAGCCGCGTCATCGGGCGTCACCCACGATCGTCCCGAGCCGCAGGAGCTTGGACGACAGATCGAGGCCGCTCCTCCGCGCCTCGTCGAGGTTGATCTCGAACCCGAGACGGTCCCCGTCCCGCACGAGGTTGATGTGCACTCCCGCCCTGGCGAAGCCCTCGGAATCCCCGACGGTCAGAACCGGCTGCCCGCGCGCGGAAGCGAGGATCCCAGGCAGGTCCGGGCGACGGCCGGAAGGGATCCACACGAGGTGGCACGAGCGCGCCTCCGCCGCGCGCGACAGGCGCCGGACCTCGACGGGCCGGTCCTTGATGGTACGCGACGAGGCGAGCGTCCCGAGTGCCCTCCCGACCGGGTCGTCCCCGAACGCGCCGATCACGAACGACGAGCCGAGCGAGTCCCTCGGCCACTCCACGAAGCGCGTGAAGCGCTCGACGAACTCGGCCTTGACCAGGGCCTCCTCGTAGCCGTCCGCCGCCTCGGCGGCCGCGACCGTGCCCAGGCCGCCGGTGCCGGTCGCGGCGATCCCCGCGGCGATCGCGATCGCCGGGATCACCAGCGCCAGGCGACTCGATCGACTCCTCGACACCGATGCCCCCGGTCAGTCGAACCGGTGACTCCACGTCACCCGGCCCATGAACTCGCGCGACGGCCCCGGCAGCGGGGCGTGCCCCCCGTCGTACGGCTGTACGTACGGGGCGTCGTGGTCCAGCAGGTTGTAGACCCCGAACCCCAGGTCCAGCCCCTTCAGGCCCGCGTCGCGGTACTCGATGAACAGGTCCAGCAGCACGGTCGGGTCGAGCATCGTCGCCGCCCGGTTGCCGCCCGCGTCGAGGCCCGTGTACCCGGCGCGCTCGTGCAGGAACACGAGCGACGGGCTGACCGCGAGGTGCCCGGTCAGCTTCGCGCTGCCGTTCAGCGTCAGCTTGTGCGGGGCGAATCCGAGCAGCACGTCATCGCGGCCCGGCACCTCGTAGGGCGAGCCGCCGTTCCGGCCGGCGGCCGTGTAGAACGAGTAGCCGAGGTTCGCCCACACCCGCGGGTGCCGGAGGCGCAACTCGGACGTCAGGCCGCGCGCGCCGGTCCTGCCGATGTTCCGGTAGGTCTCGACGAGCGTCCCGTCGGGCTTCGTGGAGGACTGGTAGACGATCGCGTCCTCGATGGTGATGTCGTACCCCGTGACGGCGAACAGCAGGTAGCGTCCGATCCTCGCGCCCAGCTCGACCTCGAACACGCGCGTCCGCTCGGGCGCAAGCCCCGGGTTCAGCGCGAGGTTCATGGTGCCGGGGTTGCGGAAGGCCATGGAGAACATGGCCTTGGCATGGAACCAGTCCACCGCCTTCGTCAGCGCGGCCCGCGGAACCATGGACCAGCCGGCCGCGCTGTGGTACTCGAGACGCCCCCCCGCCGTGACGTCCACGATCGGGTTCTCCCAGGCGAGCTGCGCCAGCGTCGCGACGTCCCAGTAGGACACGGACGTCCTGCCGTTCCCGTAGGGCCGGTGCAGGCCGACCAGCTCCTCGTCGATAAGGCCGGCACGGATCACGCAGCCCTCCACGCCCGCGAGCAGGTTCAGGCTGTCGAGCGGGTCCCAGGACACGCGGAGCCCCCCCGTGTACTCCTGCTCGGAGCGGTTGGAGAAAGCGGGAGACGACTTGTCCAGGATCCTCCACGGGACCTGGTGCTTGAAGGCGAATCTCGGCAGGAGCGTCACATCGGGGTGCACGCGCCAGTCGTACTTCGCCTCGACGTGGTACGCCGGGAACGTCTGCTCGTCGGCCTTTGCCAGGACGTCTCCGAACCCGTCGCGCTGGGTCATCCGGTAGTGGTCCATGATGAAGCGGACCGACAGCCCGCGGTACTTCAGGACGGCGTTCAGGTAGCGCGGGTCCAGGGCCGACTGGCCCGCCAGCGAGTAGGACCGGCCGGACAGATCGCGGTACGTGCGGTCGCTGCGGTTCCCCTTGCCGAGGAAGAGGCCGGCCCCGAACTCGAGGCCCGGCACGCCGTCCACGGGCGAGGCCGCGGACAGGCTGACGTTGGAGCGTGCGAGCGCGCCCGCCATCCGGCCGTACGAGACCGAGGCCGAGGCGCCGCGCACGTCCTCGGGGGACCGCGTGACCACGTTGATCACCGCCAGCTCCGCGAACCCGCCGTAGATGACCGAGCCCGGCCCGCGGATGATC
>VGRB01000448.1 GCA_016875475.1 Deltaproteobacteria bacterium | reverse complement strand
AAGCTCGCGCGGGATCCAGACCAGTCGTCCCCTGTCGGTCGCGATCTCGACCCCGAAGAACAGCGCGAGCCTGTCCGCGCCCGGCGCCACGCGCGCCTCGGCCACGGGGGGCACGTCGTTCGAGCCGAGCAGGCACACCCCGTCGAGCCCCGCGCGAGCGCAAGCGCCCAGCAGCGCCTCGATCGCCCCCCCGTCCGCGGGAGCGACAACATGAAGATCTATCACCATCGGCAAGACCTCTTCGTCTTCCAACCCGTGCCCGTACCCGAGCCCGAGCCCGAGCCCGTCCGGTCCGTGCCCGAGCCCGCCCGGGGCTCGGACCCCCGCGATCTTACACCACCACGTTGACCAGCCGGTTCCTCAGCACGATCACCTTCCGCACCGGCTTGCCCTCGATGTGCCGCACCACGTTCTCGTGCGCGAGCGCGAGCGCCTTCAGCTCGTCGTCCGGCGTATCGACCGGCACGGTCACGTCGCCGCGCAGCTTGCCGTTGACCTGGAACACCACCTTGACCTCGTCCTCCGCGACGAGCGCCGGGTCGAACGAGGGCCACTGCGCCCGGCAGACCGGGGGCTCGTGGCCGAGCCGCTCCCACAGCTCCTCGCCGAGGTGCGGCGCGAACGGCGACAGGCAGAGGACCAGCCCGGTGAGCACCTCGCGGTGGCGCTTCTCCTCCTTGTACGCCTCGTTCACGAGGGTCATCATCTGCGCGATGCCCGTGTTGAACCGCATCCGCTCGATGTCCTGCGTGACCTTGCGGATGGTCTTGTGGAGCGCGCGGCGGAGCGCGATCGGCGCGGGCTCGTCCGTGACCTCCCCCTGGAACAGGCGCCACACGCGCTCGAGGAACCGGCGCACGCCCACGATGCCCTGCGTGCTCCACGGCTTCACCACCTCGAGCGGCCCCATGAACATCTCGTAGGTCCGCATCGAGTCCGCGCCGAACCGCGCGACCACGTCGTCCGGGTTGACCACGTTCCCGCGCGACTTCGACATCTTGACGCCGTCCTCGCCGAGGATCAGGCCCTGGTTCACGAGCTTCCTGAACGGCTCGGTCGTGGACACGACCCCGATGTCGTAGAGGAACTTGTGCCAGAAGCGCGCGTAGAGCAGGTGCAGGACCGCGTGCTCCGCGCCCCCGACGTAGAGGTCCACCGGCATCCAGCGCCGCTCCTTCACGCCGTCCACCGGGGCGCGATCGTTCCTCGGGTCGACGTAGCGCAGGTAGTACCAGCACGACCCGGCCCACTGCGGCATGGTGTGCGTCTCGCGGCGGCCGATCATGTCGTTCGTCGCGCGGTCGCGGTACTCCACCCACTCCGGGATGTTCGCGAGCGGGGACTCGCCCGTGCCCGCCGGCTTGTAGGACTCGACGCGCGGCAGGGTCAGCGGCAGCTCGTCCTCCGGGATCGCGACGACGGTGCCGTCCGCCTTGTGCACGAGCGGGAACGGCTCGCCCCAGTAGCGCTGACGCGAGAACACCCAGTCGCGCAGGCGCCAGTTCACCTTGGCCTCGCCGATGCCGCGCGCCGCGAGGTCGCGCGTGATCGCGGCCTTGAAGTCGGCCGTCCTCATCCCGTCGTAACTGCCCGAATTGATGGCGATCCCCTCGCCGACCCACGCCTCCGGGAGCGGCCCGCGCGGCCGGCCGTCCGGCGAGACCACCTCCACGATCGGGATGCCGTGGCGCGTGGCGAACTCGAAGTCGCGGGTGTCGTGCGCCGGGACTGCCATGATCGCGCCGGTGCCGTAGGAGATCAGCACGTAGTCCGCGACCCAGATCGGGACCTTCTGCCCGTTGACCGGGTTGACCGCGAACCCGCCGGTCGCGACGCCGGTCTTCTCCTTTGTCGCGTCGGAGCGCTCCACGTCGGTCTTGCGCCGCGCCGCATCCACGTAGGAGCGCACGTCCGCCGCGCGCTCCGGGGTCGTGATCCGGTCCACCAGCGGGTGCTCCGGCGAGAGCACCATGTAGGTCACGCCGAAGAGCGTGTCCGGCCGCGTCGTGAAGATGCGCAGGCGCTCCCCAGGCAGCCCCTCGACCTCGAAATCGACCTCCGCGCCCTCGGACCGGCCGATCCAGTTGCGCTGCATGTCCTTGATGGACTCGGGCCAGTCCAGCCCGTCCAGGTCCGCGAGCAGCCGCTCCGCGTACGCCGTGATCCGCAGCATCCACTGGCGCATCGGCCGGCGCTCGACCGGGAAGCCGCCGCGCTCGCTGGTGCCCTCGGCCGTGACCTCCTCGTCCGCGAGCACCGTCCCGAGCCCGGGGCACCAGTTGACCGTCATGTCGGCCTGGTAGGCGAGCCCGCGCTCGAACAGCTTGACGAAGATCCACTGGGTCCAGCGGTAGTAGTCCGGGTCGCAGGTCGCCACCTCGCGGTCCCAGTCGTAGCCGAGCCCGAGCGCACGGATCTGCCGCCGGAAGTTGTCGATGTTGCGCCGCGTCGTGATCTCCGGGTGGATGCCCGTCTGGAGCGCGTACTGCTCCGCGGGCAGGCCGAACGCGTCCCAGCCCATCGGGTGCAGGACCTCGAACCCGCACATCCACTTGTACCGGGACACGATGTCCGTGGCCGTGTAGCCCTCCGGGTGGCCGACGTGCAGCCCGGCGCCGGACGGGTACGGGAACATGTCGAGGACGTAGAACTTCGGCTTCGGGGAGGCGTCGTCCGCGCGGAACGTCCCGTGCGCGAGCCACCAGTCCTGCCACTTCTTCTCGATGGAGAGGTGGTCGAACGTCTTCTCGCGCTCGGTTCCGGTCGCTTCCTGGTCGTCGGTCGCCATGGGGTCCCCTCGTTCGGGCAAACGGACGGCGGATTATATAGCCGCGAGCGGGTTCGGGAAGGGGTACGGGAGGAAGGGAAGGGCGACTAGAACCGGAACCGGCCGCCGAGGCCGATCGACCGCTGGTCGATCGCCGCGCCGCTCAGGGCCAGGTCCAGGAACTGGAAGGTCAGGTAGAGGTCGAGCTGCTTGATGACCGTGTAGCCGGCCATGATTCCGAGCGGGACCTGGAGGTTGGCGCTCGGGCTCAACGCCTTGTTGAAGCCCGCGGACACGTCGAAGTACAGGGCCTCGGTCGCGTTGAAGGTGACGCCGACCTCGGACACGATCGACAGCTGGACGGCCTTGCCGCCGCCCACCGTGTTCTTGTCGGCGAAGCCGATGACCAGGTCGGGCCGCGCGTGGATCGCGAGCATGCCGGGGAGGATCGCGTACTTGAACGGGATGCCGACGTCCAGGCTGAGGCGGTAGTCGCCGAACTTCTCGCCCGGGAGGAGGATGCCCAGCTCGGCGCCGAGGAAGGGCAGGAAGCCGTACTTGCCGTAGATCTTCGCGCCGCCCCACTTGAAGTCCGGGTCCTGGTAGCCGAGCTGCGTGGCGAGACCCAGCTCGAGGTTGTCGATGAGGCCGTACTTGAACGACAGGCCGCTGTAGCGCTCGGCCGGGTTCTGGCTCTCGACGAAGAAGCGCTTCGCCTCGACGCCCTTGGTCAGGCCGACGTTCAGATCCAGCCCGACCTCGCCGGTGCCCTTCGGCAGCACGATGCCGCGGTCCACCACGGGGGTCAGGCCGTTGGCCGCCGGGGCCTCCTGCGCGGAGGCGGCGACCGCGACGAACAGGGACAGGACGCAGAACAACGAGACGAACCTTGACATGTTTCCCTCCTTCTTACCCATTCTTGGGTGCGCACCAGCTGCCGGGCCGCTCCGGCCGGCCGTTCGGGCGTCCCCTCCCGGCCCTCCGGGTCGTGCGACCCTTCGGGTTCGATGCCACGCGTGGAACCGCCCACGCCATTCCCCCTGGCCGTCCGCGACGTGGCCTCGCGGTCGAGGGGCGGTTCGACGCGCTTATACCCCCGGATTTCGCGGGGTGTCAAGAATTCGTTGGGGCGAGCAGGCAGGGCGACGGCAGCCGCGAAGGGCTGCCGGCGCAATCGTTCCGCGAGGATGAATCGCTGGAGCGGTCTGCTACGGGGCCTTGACCATGTCGGCCTCGGTGCGGGGCTCGAGCACGTAGTTGCCGAACGCGTAGTTCACGGTGCCGACGAGCTCGGTGAACTTGTCGCCCACGGTGCGCGCGCTTCC
>VGRB01000447.1 GCA_016875475.1 Deltaproteobacteria bacterium | reverse complement strand
CCCCGGAGACGGGCTCGGGATCGGACACGGGCACGGACACGCACACGGACACGGACACGGGCACGGATACGGGCACGGTCTCGGATAAGGGGACGGATCCGGGTACGGGATCGGACACGGGTTCGGGGACGGACAAGGGTCCGACCGGAACGCCGCCGATCTTCTCGACGCTGCCGCCGCTGGAGCTGGACATGGGCGAGTCGAAGACCGTGGACCTGAACCCGTACGTGACCGACAAGGAGGACGCGGACGAGACGCTCGTCTTCGAGTGGACGAGCGCGCACGTGGGCGTGAGGGACGAGGGCGACCACCGGTTCTACGTGGTCGCGCCGGTGGACTGGTTCGGGGTGGACACGGTCGCGCTGACGGTCCGGGACCCGGCCGGGTGGGAGGACCAGGCGACGTGGAAGGTCACGGTGAACGAGGTGACGGTCGAGCCGCCTCCCCCCCCGCCCGATACGTGCGGCGAGGTCGCGTTCGCGTACGCGGCGGGCCAGGGGAGCCACACGGTGCTGCTGTCCGGGTCGTTCAACGGGTGGGCCGACACCGCCGAGGAGGGCGCGGACGTCCTGGCCGACCCCGACGCGGACGGGACGTGGACGTTGAAGAAGGTGCTCCAGCCCGGGGTCCACCAGTACAAGTTCATCGTGGACGGGTCGTGGAAGGCGGACCCGGCGAACCCGAACCAGACGCCGGACGGGTTCGGGGGGATCAACAGCGTCGTCCAGGTCGGGCCCTGCCCGGCGGGGGGAGGGTCGTGATGCGGAACTCGGCATGGCTGGCGGCGGTCCTGCTCGCGGCGTGCGGCGGCTCCGCGTCGACGGGGGGGCGCGACGTACCCTCGGAAGCGGACGCGGGGATCGTGATCCCGGGCGTGGACGTGGCGTACGGGGACGGGGCTCCCGGCGACGGGGGGGCGGACGGCGCCGCGGATGGCGCGGACGCCGTGACGGACGCGAAGGCGGACGGGGGGGAGGAGCCGCCCGGGTTCGACTACCCGTGCACGCCGATGGCGTTCGAGGCGTGCGTGACCGCGTGCGGGTCCGCGGGGCAGCGCAAGTGCCTGAAGGAGTGGGGCCCGTGCTTCCCCCCCCAGGAGTTCTGCGGTAACTGCGCCGACGACGATTGCGACGGGCTGATCAACGAGGGCTGCGTGCCGAACCCGAAGTGCGAGCCGCCGAAGATCGAGTGCCCGGTCGCGATCATCACGGTGAGCGAGGGGAACGAGGCGTGGACCAAGGACACGCTGCACATGACCGCGGCCGGGTCGTACGCCCAGGGCGGCGGCAAGGTCGTGAAGTGGGCGTGGACCGCGAAGGCGCCGGCGGGCGCGTCCGGCAAGCTGCTGCCGTCCGCGGACGTCGAGACCGTGACCTTCGGGCCGCTGGACGCGGCTGGGTCGTACCTGTTCGAGCTGGACGTGTGGGACGACAAGGGGACCAAGAGCTGCGTGCCCGCGGTCGCGTCCGTCAACGTGAAGACGTGGCCGCCGCTCGAGCCGGAGGTCGGGTGCGCCGACGGCCAGCGCGAGGGGTTCCTGGACAGCAAGGCGTGGCCGCAGATCGCCGCGTGCGCGGGGGCGTGGGACAAGCCCGGCATCACGCCGGACGGCGTGGTCCCGACGTGCGGGCTCGCGGGCGGCGACGACGGCGCGAACCCCGGCGGCGCGGGCTGCTCCGCGCCGGACCTGTGCGCGGCCGGGTGGCACGTGTGCAAGGGGTGGCAGGACGTCGCGTCGCGGTCCGACACCGGCTGCGCGGGCGCAACGCCGCCGGACGCCAAGCAAAAGTCCCTGTTCTTCGCGATCCGCCAGCCGAGCGAGAACCACAGCGTGTGCGGCGACTGGGGGGACGGGTTCAACGACGTGTTCGGCTGCGGCAACCTCGGCGCGGGGCTCGGCCCGGACAAGGGCTGCGGCCCGCTCGACCGCGTGCTCGCCAGCACCCAGCCCAACTCGTGCGGCTTCAACGAGGCCATGCCCAACCTCGGCCCGTGGGAGTGCCTCGGGACCGGCGCGTCCGACCTGAACGAGGGCGCGAACGTGACCAAGAAGGCCTGCCAGAACGCCTCGTGCAGCTACGACGGCTACCCGGTCGGGTCGTCCGACAAGGGCGGCGTGCTCTGCTGCCGGGACTGATCGTCACGCTCCCGGGCGCAGCAGCCGCGCGGTACACCTCAACAGGGACCCGTCGTCGCGGCGGTCGTGGAGGGACCCGCCCAGGCACGCGGACCACTCGCGGCAGGACGAGCACTCGTCGCACTTGAGCCACGCGCGCTCGCGGAAGGGGCGGAAGCGGTCGCGCCAGACGTCGAGCACGCGGTCCGTGCGGACGTGGCCCTGGACGTTGAACCCGGAGTGGATGACGGGGCAGCCCACGATGCGGCCGTCGTGCTCGATGCCGAGCACGGACACCCCGGCGCGGCAATAGAGGAACGAGCCGCGCACCATGCCGCCCTCCCACTCGAGGCCGCACCAGCCGTCGTCGATGAACTCGATCTCGAGGCTGCGCTTGCCGGCCGCGAACTGCGCGCGCCGCTCGCCGAGCCACGCGAGCAGCCGCCGGAGGTCGGCCGCGGACAGGACCTCGCCGGGGTCGTTCGCGGCGCGCCCGATCGGGAAGATGGCGGAAACGCGGGCGAACCGGAGTCCGAGCGCCTCGAACCGGTCGAAGACCGCCGGGACCTCCGCGAGGTTCACGGGCGAGGCCGCGCAGATCGTGGTCGTGCCGAGGTCGGGGTAGCGGGTCTGCACGTGCTCGATCGCCTTCCAGGTCCACCGGCCGGCGGACGGGTCGCCCCGGATTCTCCGCTGCGCCTCGCCGATCCCGTCGGCGCTGATCGTCGGGCAGCGCATCCCGGCGTCCACGAGCCGGTCGAGCAGGTCGGGGCGGCGACCGTAGTTCACGCCGTTCGAATCCACCGCGACCGTGCGGAAGCCGAGCCGGACCAGGTAGCCGACGATCTCGACGAGGTCGGGCCGGAGCGTGGCCTCGCCGCCGGTGATGCCGACCATGATCTGCCGCGGGTCGAAGTCCTCGGCCACCTCTGCGAAGACGCGCTTCACCTCGTCGGTCGAAAGGTCCGCGCCCGGGCTCTCCTCGTGGGGCAGCACGCAGTACCGGCAGCGGAGGTTGCAGCGCCTGGTGGCCATCCAGATCACGAAGCGCAGCGTGGGCTTCGCGATCGCGTCGAGGAAGCCCCGGCGCCACTGGCGCAGGCTGGCGCGGTACGCGCGCGTGCGGACCCGGGTCGCGAGCAGGCCCGGCAGCGCCGCGGCGTACTCCGGGGACGGCGAGCAGGGGAGGGCGGGGCCGGGGGGCGGAGGGGTGTCGTCGGTCACTCGGTCACGAGCCCTTCTTCACGCACGCGTCCTGGACCCCGACGAACTCGCACGTCGAGCCGTCCGGGCACGCGTCGCCGCAGTCCAGCGGGACGCACGCGCCCACGGGCTCCACCGGGGCGATGCAGAACATGCCCGGCGGGCACTTCGCGACGTTCCTGCACCAGTACTGGTCGGTTCCGCACTCGGCGTCGGCCTTGCACGGCTCGAGGAACTCGCCGGCTGCCGTGCCGACTCCGCGCACGCACGTCCACACGGGCTTGTCCGCGGTCGGGACGTAGGGCAGGCAGTCCGTGCCGTTCCCGCACTTGCCGTCCCCTTCGCTGCACGGCACCGGCACGCAGTTCTTCTCGTTGCACCCGGCCGGCTTCGCGCTGCCGTCCCCCGGGGGCGGGGCGATGCAGAACATCGTCTGCTCGCAGAAGTACTCCTGGAGGCAGTCCTCGTCCGCCAGGCAGGTGTCCATGAACCCGCCCTTCTGCGGCGCGGGCGGCGTGCCTTGATCAGGACCCGCGGCGTCGAACGGCGCGATGGCGATCGCCTCGGGCTGCACCGCGTCCGGCGGCGGAGGCGCAATCGCAATGATCTCGGGCGGTTGGTCCGGTGCGACCACATCCTGCGGCGGCGCAATCGCGATCACCTCGGGCGGCTGCCACGGGTCGACCAGCTCCTGCACGTCGAGCGGACCCGGATCCCACGGCGGCGCGATCGCGATCACCTCGGGCGCCACGTAGTCCGCCGGGAAGTCCGCGGGCGC
>VGRB01000446.1 GCA_016875475.1 Deltaproteobacteria bacterium | reverse complement strand
TTTTACGGCCCGACGTTCGGCGAGACGGTCCACAAGGCGATCGCGCATGTCGTGCTCGGCCAGGCACCGGATGCCCCTGCCGCGGTCGGGATGGCCGTGACGCTGACCGGGCTCGACCGGAACGTCGAGCACGCGGTCGAGGACGTGCTCCGCGCCCATCGCGCGCTCTCCGACGCGGGGCTCCTTCCGGACCCGGGCACGACGGTCCGGCTCGAGTATCCCGTCGCGCTGGCCGAGGGCGGGAAGATCCTGGGGGGCTACATCGACTTCCTGGCGCTCCGCGCAGACACGCTCCACCTGCTCGACTTCAAGACCGACCCGCCGCCCGCGGGCGATCCGGGCGCGACGTATCCGGCCTACGTCGATCAGGTCCGCACGTACGCGCGCATCCTGGCGGCCGTGCCTGCGCTGGCCGGGCTGACGCCGCGCCTCGGCCTCCTGTTCACGGGGGACGGGCGCATCCGGGAGGTGGCCCCATGACAACGAACGGAGATCCCCTCTTCTGCCCGCTCTGCGGCAAACGGGCCACCTACGAGCACAACCTCCGGGTCCATCTCAAGGGCCTGTGCCCAGCCGGACACGAGCTGGAGGGGATCGAGCTGGAGGAGGCGGTTCGCAAGGCGCTCGCGAACGTGGTTCGGAGGACCACCGCAGCCTCGCCGGCAGTCGTGCGCAGGAGGGACGACAAGGTCGTGCCCGTCGGCCTCTCGCCGTCCGCGGCCAAGCCGACGCCCGCAGTTCGAGCGCCGGCGGCCCCCGTCACGCCGATACACCCGACTCCGGCTCCGGTCCTGCGGGACCTTCCGTTCCTTGAGGACGTGTTCCGGACGCTCGTGGAGAACAAGGCGCTCCCGAAGTACCAGTTCGAGCGCCGCGTGGACGTCCTCCTGTCGATGTTCCTGCCCGAGGCCCTCTCGCGCCTGCTCGGCGGTGACATCCGCATCGTTGCGCCGGAGTTCCCGCTCGCCCGGGTGTGCGGCGACATGACCTGCAACATGGACTACCTGCTGTTCCGGCACGCGGCGCGCGCCGAGGACGAACGCTGGCTCCTTCTGGAGCTGAAGACCGACACGCGTTCCCTCGACCGGGACCAGATCGAGCGCTACAAGACCGTGGCGGAGCGCGGCATGCCCTGGCTGCTGGGCGAGGTCGGCATGGTCCGGTCCAGCACGAAGTTCGGAGGCAAGTACGACGCGCTTGCCCGACGCGTCGAGCACCTGCCGGCCGAGCGTCCGGTCGAATGGATCCTGCTCGCCCCCGAGAAGCCCGCGATCGACCTCGGCCCGTCCGGCCGCGTCGTGACGTTCGCTCAGCTCGCCGGGCTGGACCTCTCCCGCCACCCCGCCGAGTGGACCCTGTTCCGGAACACGATCCTGCGACGGGCCTGGGCCTGAGCCGGTCCCGCTGGCGCTCCCAGCCCTCCCTCTCCTCGACGAGGCGCTGGTATTCCTGCTGGCCCTGCTGTGTCCTCGCCTCGTCCTTCTGCTCGCGGACGTACCCGGCCAGCCGGCTGCCGATCTCCTCGTACGCCGCCCTGAGCCGCTCGTTCTCCGCCTCCAGCAGTTCGCTTCGCCCGAGGGGCACGGAACGTGCCGGACCGTGAACGAAGGGGCCGGCCCCCCGATCGAAGTGGTGAATCGAGGCCGCACGGTCGTTGACCCGAACCGCCCAGCGGCGATATCGTCAGGCGGTCGTTTTCGGGACGAGAGAGCAATGCGTCCTCCGCCGGTCCAGAGCGTCCGCGGAGGCTGCCGGGATGCACGGCCCGGCGGAACCGGACGTGTGGTCTGCGTGGAGCAAGACGGGGGAGCCGGCAAATGAAGACGATCTTCGAAACCTGCGTGCCTCGTGATGAGGTCCTGCAGGATGACCTTCGAAACGAGATGTTCGCGGCCCGTCTCAAGGACGTGGTCGAGGGCTCCGCCGATCCGCTGTACAGTTCGGCCCGCGTTTTCTTCGAGAACACCTATCCGACGGAGGGGCTCAAGACGCTGGTCCGCGAGGTGCTGGGCCGGCTGACCGGGAGGAACCCGACCGCGAGCCCGTTCATCCGCCTGGAGACGTCGTTCGGCGGCGGCAAGACGCACAACCTCATCGCGTTGTACCACCTCGCGCAGGGCCGCGCGGACGGGCTGCCGGCGGACGTCGTGGATTCCGACTGGATTCCCGCAGTTCCCGTGCCGACGGCCGGAATCGCCGGTTGGGAGATGGACCCGGCCAACCGCATCGATCACGGCGACGTCGCCACCCGGACCGTCTGGGGCGAGATCGCCTGGCATCTCGGACAAGCCACCGGTTCCGCTGCCTCGGCCTACGAGCTGATGCGGCAGTCGGACGAGCAGATGGTCGCGCCGGGGGCCCAGGTCCTGGACAGGCTCGTCGGCGACGGCCCCGCGCTCATCATGCTCGACGAGGTGGCCCGGTACCTGCGTGCGGCCTCGGCCGTGCCGACCGCGGGCGGCCGAAGCACGCTCGGGGAGCAGACCATCGCGTTCCTAATGACCCTGATCGAGTTCGCGGCCAGCAAGCCCCGGGTCCTCGTCGTCCTGACCCTCGCGGATTCGTCCGATGCCTTCGGCAAGGAGACGGACCAGATCAAGGCGAAGCTCGTCTCGTCCAAGGCCAAGGCGAAGCCCGACCTGGAGCTGGCAGAGGCCAGGCGCATCTCGGCCCGCCAGGAGCGCGTCCTGACGCCCGCGGGCGAGAACGAGATTGCGCGAATCGTCACGCACCGGCTCTTCCGCTCCGTGGACCCGGAAGCGGGGATCGAGTCCGCGCAGGCTTACCAGGACTACTTCCGCATGCTTGAGTCGCAGGGGATCGACGTGCCCGCCCGGGCGCTGCAGGCCGACTACGTCAAGGAGATGGCCGCGAGCTATCCGTTCCATCCCGAACTGCTGAACACGCTCAACCGGAAGACGTCCACGATCCCGAACTTCCAGCGCACGCGCGGCGCGCTGCGGCTCCTCGCCCGGGTCGTCCGCCAGCTCTGGATCCGGCGTCCGAACGACGCATGGTTCATCGCGCCGCACCACCTCGACCTCGGCGTGGACGAGGTCGTGAGCGACCTGACGAGCCGCCTCGAGCGCCCCGCGTTCCGGCAGGTCGTCGAGGCCGACGTCGCGAGCGCCAAGGTCGGTACGAAGTCGCACGCGCAGGTCATCGACCAACGCTGGCTCGAGGTGGGGAAGCCCCCGTATGCCCAGCGCGCCGCGACCACGGTCCTCCTGCACAGCCTCACGCAGGGCATCGCGACCGGCGTCGAGGGGGCGGACCTGTACCTCTCGGTCCTGCAGCCCGGGGACGATCCGCAACTCGTGCGCAAGGCGCTCGCGATCATGCTCGCAGAGGAGAAGGGAGGGCCCGGCACGGCCTGCTGGTTCTTCCACTTCGACGGGCTCCGGTACCGGTTCAAGACGGAGCCGTCGCTGGAGAAGGTCGTCCAGGACGAGATGACCGTCATCGGCAAGGTGAAGACGAAGGCGGAACTGGACGAGCGCATCCAGAAGGTCTGGAAGAAGGCCGCGTTCAAGCCGGTCTACTTCCCCAGCGAACCGGTCGATCTCGACGACGACGCGAAGGAGCCGAAGCTCGCGATCCTGCACTTCGACTCCGCCGCCGACACGGCCACGAGCAACGCGCCCCCCGAGTTGGTCACGAAGCTCTTCGACCACGCGGGCTCGACCGATGGGTATCGCCGGTTCAAGAACAACGTCCTGTTCCTGTGCGCGGACGCCGAGCAGGTCGAGCGCATGGTGGATCTGGTCCAGCGCTACCTCGCGATCGTTCGCGTGGTCGGCGACTCGGACCGGATGGCCGAGTTCTCGGACGAGCAGAAGAAGCTGCTCAAGGGCATGCTGGACGCGGCCGAGTTGGACGTGCGGGTCGCGATCACCCGCGGGTACCGGTACCTGTACTACCCTTCCGCCGACGCCCCGCGTTCGGGTGGGGGCCTCCAGCGCGAGACCCTCCCCGCCCAGGAGCAGGGGAAGGTGGACAAGGACCAGACCTCCGTGGTCCTGTCCGTGCTGCGACAGCTGCAGAAGGTGCTGACGGCCGACGATCCCGAGATGCCCGCGGCCTACGTCAAGGCCAAGGGGG
>VGRB01000445.1 GCA_016875475.1 Deltaproteobacteria bacterium | reverse complement strand
TCGCCCGCCTTTCCCGGACCATCCAACGCCCTCCCCAATCCGGGAAGTGACCGCCCGACCGTCGCGGATCAGCGAGCAAGGACCATCACGGAACTACGCGGGAAACAACACCGGTCCAGCCCGACGACCAGGCCCAGTTCCGGTGGGCTGTACTCCGTCAGCTTCTCCGGCCGCTTCACCCGCAGGAGTGCAAGCGTCAGCAGCACGACGAGCGTGGTCCGAAGCCCGTGGAAGGCCGGGCCGATGCTGCCGTACGCGGCCTTCGCGGCGTCGAAGACCCCGCTTGCGACGAGCGCAGGCATCGCGAGCAGCACCCCGGCCTTGGGCGCGGCCCGCACCGATGCGAAGAGCGGCTCGGCATCGTCCAACAGACCCATCGCTGCCAATGCACGGTCCCCGCTCCGATCCGCTGGGTCCATGTCCAGCGTCGTTGGACCCCTTCCCTCACCTGCTGCCTCAGGGGCACATCCAGGTGCGGGCTCCACTCGGGGCTCGGCCGGCACCGCCGGGCTCGTCTCAGCGGGCGCACCCGCCATTTCGAGCGGCTCCGCATCCGGTGACGCCGCCGGCGGCTCCGTCCCGCCGAGCGACTTCGGCGACTCGACCGCAGAAGCATCCGTCTCCCGGGTGACCGGCTCCGCCGGCAACGACAGAACCTCCTGCGTCACCGCGCCGGCTCGCTCGAGCCCGAGCCGGTCCATGCACGTCAGAACCGTGCTGTTGCTGATGCAAAGACGCCGGCCCATCTCCCTCGCGCTAACCTCCTGTCCGTGCCACTTCCGGATCGCCGCTTCCTGCCGCCGTCCAAGCCGCGGGCCCTTCGGACCGCGCTTCTTCCCCAGCAGCCCCCGCGTCCCCTCCTCCGCGTACCGCCGACAAACGCGAAACAGGGTGACCCGCGAGACCCCCATTGCACGCACGATCTCCGTCGGCTTCGCCCACCTGGCGCGGACTCCCATCGCCATCCACAGAGACTCCGTCACCGTGTCGCCGACCGCGTAGTGGAACAACGGGGTACCGCCCACCTCCACCGTCCGCATGCCTTCGCTTTCACGGACGATGCATCGGCCGTTGACGACCACGAACTGCTCGTCCTTCTGGGCCTCGGGAACAAGCATCTCTTGCTTGGCGTCGGTCATGGCCGACCCTACCCCGGTCAGCCACGCATGTCAACCCATCTGTTTCAATCATTATCGTGCAGTTAGACGTCCGACTGGCCTAGCAAGTGCGCGAACCTCCGGTATCTCACTCCACCCATGTCAGGAGTTCTGGATTCGGTCGCATCGTATCAAGCTCACGCCCACGCAGTGCCCGGCGTCGATACCGCGTCCCCCCTGCCGCCACTCGCAACGCCGCGTCCGGAGAGCGTTCCCACCACTTCACCCCCGCGAAGCGGGTTGGTTCAACCCAGGATTGCAGCTGACAAATCCCTTCTGTCACGCCGGCTGGCAGGCGCCTATCGGCGCCCCGGCGCGGTCGGTGCAGCGACGTCGTATGCGTATCGCGACGGCGCCGGCAGCCGGCGCGCCAGCTGCCCGCCTTCGGCGGTCACCGGGATTTGCAGCTGAATCCCCAGCCGTTCGCCAGACGCGGCACCCCGCAGACTTGGCGGCGACGGAGTCGCCTGTCGCTCGGGAACCGGGCAGCAACGGGCCGGACGTTGGCCCGTCAAGCACCGTGGGTCTTACCGGCGCCATCTCCTGACAGGAGTGCGTTGGCGCCGAGGCGATCGGGCCACGCGCCTCCTGGCGTGCGCGGACGAGGCCCTCTACCTGGCGAAGCAGGCAGGCCGCAACCGCATGTCGCGTCTTCGGCCCCTCGGTGGCGTCGCGTGCGCCGCGCGGCGCACGTCAATCCATTCGATAGCCCCCGCGGAACGGATAGGAGTCGTCGCCGGTGCCGACGCACGGCGAGGATTGCAGCGTCTTCCACGCATCCAAGTCCGACCTGCCGAGGTCGATGGCCAAGTGGTAGATCCAGTCCCGGAGGTTGCCGCCGTGGGGGTCCCCGGCCTTGCAATCGTGGCTCTTGCAGACCTCGCCCGGGTCGCAGTCCATGGCGTCGTCGCAGTAGTCGCTCTGATCAACGAAGTACTGCTCGTTCGCGGTTCGGTTCTGTCCCTGGCTTCCGGGGGTGTTCTTCAACGTGAGCAGCGAGTCCATCAGGGCCTTGAGCGTGATGTCGAAGTAGTCCGCGTGCGCATCCGCCCCGGTCGTGCTGGTGTCGATGAATTCCCAGAACGCGAGCTCGTTGTTCCGCATCGAGGCGACGTCGTTGCTGTTGTCGTAGTCGGCGTAGAACGCGGGGTCGTGCAGCTCGGTCGCGCACGGCGCCCAGTCGGGGATGACCTCGTTGGTCCCCGGGATCGCGGTGTCCCATCGGGATACCATGGCGGTGAACCCGGCCAGGGCCTCGGGGATCGAGGCGCCTTCCGCGCCGTCCCACCGCCAAGCGAGATCACCATGGTACGGAGGGAACGAGGGGGCATCCCCGCTGCAGCCCACGACGCGCCCGTGGTACTGGTGGCCCAGCTCGTGGCCGGGGGTCATCGTTCGCCCACGCGTTACGTCGACCTCAACCATGGAGTCGTCGCAGTACGAGAATCCGGCGCCGCTCGGGAGGTCGTAGTAGCGCAGCTTGATCTGGTCGTACGAGTTCGCGCTGCCGTACTCCCGCCGGTGGCGGGTCTCGCCCTCGCCCTCAAGGCCCATGAACGCGTCGTCGGCCGTCCTCCAGGCAGAGGCGACGTCGCCGTTGAACGATGTCGTGTCGCCGGCGTTTTTGACGGCGCGGTTCGGGATGTAGGTGTAGGCCCCGGTCATCCGGATCGGATCGCCCACCAGGAAGACGTAGTACGAGGGGGAGTCGCCGTCGCCCGCGATCCTGAACGTCGCGGGGTACCCGGTCCGCGTGAAGGCCACCACGAGGTAGTAGTCCGTATCCCGCCAGTTCGCGTCGCTCATCATGTACCAGCCGGTGGCGCTCGTCTGGACCTCGTCGACGAAAGCCAGTCCCCTCATGAGGTAGAGGGTCACGCGCGGGATGCCCGTGAAGCAGCAGTCCCAACCCCAGGAGGGGTTGCAGGTCGTGTACCCGGTGTCGCAGGTCGGACGGCGGCACCCCGTCTCGTCATGCATGCCCTCCCGTGTATCCCAGAAGGACACGTAGCCGTAGACGGTCCGGGTCTCAGCCATGGCCGGCACGGCCGACATGGTAGTCGCGGAGGCCAGGGCGAGCCCGACCAGGACGCGGGCGGCCGAGCGGTCCCGACGAAGGCCGCCGATCGCGAACACGACGAGCCCGGGCGAGAGCAGGAGTCCGAGGCCGGCCGCGGAGCCGCCCGAGGTCGAGCATCCCGCGTCCGCTTCCGGACCGGTCAGCGCCCCGGTCTGGGCGTCGATCCCGGCGGGGACCGGCCTGCCCGCCCTGGCCGACGCCTCCAGCCGGACCTCCTCGGGCAGCTCCGGGTTGTCCCACGGCGGGAGGTTGCGCACGGCCTCGTCGGCCTCCATCGCGGCGCCCTTCACGACGAAGACCGGGAAGTCCTTCCCGTCCAGGCGGACGGTCTTCGTTTCCAGCGCGTCCTTGTATGCGTTGAAGGAACTCTGGACGGGGCTGCCGCCGTCCACGCGGAAGTAGTACCGCTCGATCCAGGGCATGGTGCGGCCGTGGGTCTCGCGGTATCTGATCTGGAGCACGACATGGCCGACGGCCTCGGCGGGCGCATTCAGCGACGGGTCGGGCCACACGACGAACGAGAGCGTCGGGAGCGGGGCCCCGCGCTCCGCATAGGCAAGATCCTGCGCGACCGCGGGCAAGCCGCCTGGGCCGACCCTGACGACCCGCCAGCCGAGCGTAACCGAGGGCTCGATCACCCACGTGGTGGGCAGGGGGAGCGCGGAACGCGGCGTCACCTCGACGCGGAACGAGCCCTCCAGGAGGGGCGTCACCGTGGCCGGCCCGGCTGGCGCGAGGCCCACCTCGCCCGCGTCGGCGTGACCGACGCGCAGCACCGCACACGCCAGCAGGACCGGACCGAGCACATGATGCCTGTTCATCGCGTTGCCCTCCCGAGTGAACGACCCTCGTCTGAAGACGAGGGCTTCGCGGCGCCGCGCCGACCGGAGGTCGGCGATTCGCGGCGCCGGGTTGAGCCGCAGGGACCCCTGAGAGGCCCC
>VGRB01000444.1 GCA_016875475.1 Deltaproteobacteria bacterium | reverse complement strand
GTCACGGACGGGGACGTGATCCGCCTCGGGGACACGCTGTTCGTGCTGCGCGTGGTCCCACCCGACCTGCCGCCGCCCCTGCCGGAGTCCGCGGGCTTCGTCGCTGTCTCGCCCCCGTTCCGGGTCGCCGTGGAGGCCTGCCGGGCCGCCGCGCGGACGAAGGCGACCGTGCTCCTGTGCGGCGAGACCGGCACGGGCAAGGAGGTGCTCGCCGGGCTCCTGCACCGCGAGTCGGGCCGCCCGGGGAAGCTCGTCCCGGTCAACTGCGCCGCGATCGCCGCGGGCGTGTTCGAGGCCCAGATGTTCGGGTACCGGCGCGGCGCGTTCACCGGCGCGGCGACCGACTTCTCCGGGCACGTGCGGGCCGCGCGAGGGGGCACGCTGTTCCTGGATGAGATCGGCGAGCTGGAGCCCGAGGTGCAGGCGAAGCTGCTTCGGTTCCTGGACTCCGGCGAGGCCGCGGCAGTGGGCGAGGCCGAGCCGGTCCGCGTGGACGTTCGCGTCGTCGCGGCGACGAACCGCGACCTCGCGACCGCGATCGCGGAAGGCCGGTTCAGGAAGGATCTTCACGCGAGGATCGCGCGGTGGACCGTCCGCCTTCCCCCGCTCCGCGAGCGGCCCGAGGACGCGCTGCTCCTGTGCTCGCGCACGCTCGCCCCATGCGGGATCCGGCTCGACGCGGACGCGGCCGAGGCGGTGCTGGTGCACGACTGGCCCTACAACGCCCGGGAGGTGCTCTCGGCGTGCGAGGAGTTGGCGATCCGCTCCGCCGGGCCCGCGCCGGTGGGGCTGGCGGCCCTTCCCGAGGCGGTGACCTCCCGGCTCCGGGCGGCGCGTGCCGGAGCGGCCGCGGGCGACGCCGGGGAGCCGGCAGCGGCGGCACCGACGCGGGACGAGCTTGCGCGGCTCCTCGGCGAGACGGGCGGCAACGTGTCGGAGATCGCCCGGCGGCTCGGAAAGCACCGCGCGCAGATCTATCGCTGGCTCGCGAGGCACGGCCTGAAGGAGCGCGACCCATGCGCGTGACGTCGCGGCGCTCGTGGGCAGGCCTGGCCGCGGCGCTGGTGATCGTGCTGCCGGGCGCGGCGAGGGGGCAGGAGGCGTCCCCGGCCCCGCCCGACGAGGCGGCGGGGCGGAACCGGGCCGGCGTGGCGCTGGTCGACAAGGGCGAGTTCGTCCGCGCGATCGAGGAGTTCCGTGAGGCGTACCGGCTCCGGCCCGACCCGAAGTACCTGTTCAACATCGGACGCTGCTACGACCTCCTGAGCCGCCCGCGCGAGGCGATCGACTACTACCGCCGCTACCTCGACGCGGCCCCCGGCGCGCCGGACCGCGCCACGGTGAAGTCGTACGTCGCGCGCGCGGGCGCCATCCTCGGGACGACGATGGCCGAGGTGACGGTCGCGGCCGAGCCCGCGGACGCCTCGGTCTTCGTGGACGGCGACGCTTCGGCGTGCCGGGCGGGCGTCCCGTGCTGGGTCCTGCCGGGTGCCAGGGCCATCCGGGTGACCCGTCCGGGGTTCGATCCGGTCGAGCAGGTCGAGACGGTCCGCGCCGGCGAGTCGGTCCGGGTCGCGGTCCGCCTGTCCGCGACACCTCGCCCCGCTCCGCCGGCAGACGCGGCGGCGCCGGCAGCGGCGACGGCACCGGTCGCGGTCAAGGCTCCGGCGCCAAGGCCCGCGCCGAGGGCGACCGCGCTGTGGACCGGCCTTCGCTGGGGCCTGCTCGGCGCGGGCGCGGCCGTGGTCGCGACGGGTGGCGCGCTGCACGGCGTCGCGGTGAAGGGCGCGAACGACGCCACGGACGCGTACGTCAGGGGTGGCCCATACGGGGCCTACGACGCGGCGTACGGCACGGCCGAGGGCCGGCTGAAGGGCGCGTGGGCGTGCTACGCGATCGGGGGCGCCCTGCTCGCGGCCGACCTCGTGTTCTGGCTGGTGGCCCCTCCGCCCGGGAAGCCCTCGGCGAGCCCGGGGGAGGGACCGGCGCTGACGCTTCGCCCGGCGGGTCTCGGGATCGGCGGCGCCTGGTAGGGCCTACCCCATCTCCCGCAGCGCGGCGTCCTGGTACGCGTGGACGAGGTCGCGGCACGCCGCGTCCCAGCGGCGGCAGGCCGCGACCGTCGCGGCGTCCCGGGTCGCGAGGCTCGGGAGGGACAGCAGCTCGGCGAACTCGATCGACAGGCGGGCCACGGTCGCGGGGTCGGCTCCCGCGAGGATGCCTTCGACGAAGCTCCGGGGCGGGCACCAGTCCGCGGCCTTCCGGAGGTCGCGGTGGACCTGGGTCAGGAGCACGTTCCTCGGACCCTCCCACAGCTCGTTGACCATGGAGTCGCGGAACAGCCGGGGGAGGCACGAGAAGTCCTCCACCGCCCCCTGCCCGCCGAAGATCGCGATCGCCTCGCGGACGACGGACGTGCTGTCCTCGGAGGAAACCACCTTCTGGAGCATGACCAGCTCGCGCGCCTCGAGCCGGCGGCGACGTGCCTCGAAGCCCGTGTCGGGGGCGCCGGACAGCCCTCCGGATTCGCGGAACAGGCGATAGACCTTGAAGGCGGCGGCCGTGGTCCTGCGCGCGGCGCGCGTCGTGTCCTCGAGCTGGGCCTGGGCCATCGGGAACTCATCGATCCTGCGGCCGAAGACGTCGCGGAAGCGCGCGTAGGCGACGGTCTCGCGGACCGCCCGCGTCATGAACGCGGCCGACGCGAGCCCCACGGTCAGGCGCGACAGCGTGAGCACGATCCCGACGACGTTGGCAAGCCCGCGGTCGAGCGGGCCGACCGGCCACGCGATCGCGCCGTCGAGGGTGATCTCGGCCGTGGGCAGCTCGGACGTGCCCATCTTCCACTTGAGCCGGTCGATGGTCAGGCCGTTCCGGCGGTCGCCCTCGCGGCCCGGCTCCCACATCGGCATGACGAACAGGGCGACGTCCGAGGACCCTCGCGGCCTCGCCGTGACCATCGCGTAGTCCGCGTGGGCCACCGAGCAGAAGAACTTCGTCCCGTGGAGCCTCCATGCACCCCCGTCCCCGACCGCCTCGACCACGTTGGCGGGGACGTCGGAGCCCCCCTGGATCTCGGTCAGGAACTGGGCCCCGACCGCTGATCGGCCGTCGCGCCCCTCCTTGACGTGCTCCAGGATCGCAACGGTTTCCGGCCTGTCCGCGAACCGTTCCAGCACCGCGACCATGCCCTCGGTGCAGACCAGGGGACATGCGATGCAGGCCTCGCCGTTCTGGTAGATCACGAACAGCTTCGCGAGCCGCGTCACGAGGTCGGTCCGCGACGAGAACAGTCCCTCGCCGAAGACCTCGCGCTCCATGGCCTCGGTCTCGGCGGGGCGGCAGACGCGGTCCACGCGGTGGTGGTGCGCGTCCCACTGGACGAGGTACGGCCTGCGGTCGGGTGTGGCGGCCGCATCGGCGAGGTCTCGCCAGCGGGTGGAGGCGCGCGCGGACAGTTCACGGACCGCGGCGTCCACTGCCGGGAACGCGTCGCCGGCGAAACGGCGGACCACGGCCTGAAGGAAGTCGTCGGAGGCGTAGTAGTCGATGCGCCGCCGCTCGTCCAGGAACGCATCGAAACTGTAGAGGTTCTCTCGGATGGACATCCGTGGGCCTCCTCGCGCTCGTCCGACCCGAATATCTGCCCGGGACGTGGAGGGGTCAAGACGCGCGGCACGCGGGTCGCGAGGTTGCACGGTCCGGAACGACGGGCGTACCATCCGTTGCGAGATGGGTTGGCACCGGGCGACATCGCTGTTCGCAATCGCCGCGCTCGGGTGCCTGCCTGCCCGCATGGCCCCCCCGGCGGACGCGCCGGATGGCCTGGCCGCCGACGTCCCAGCCGATGCCGCGCCGGAGGCGGATGTTCCCGACGATCCGGCGGCCGAGGCGACCGATCCGGCACAGGGCGAAGCGCCGGACCCGGATGCCCCGAAGCCTGGGTCGTTCCTGGCACCGTGCTCGACCGGCCACGATTGCGACTGCGGGATCTGCGTGACCGCGGCGGGCGAGGACGTCTGCTCGCGCGCATGCGATGGCGGCTGCCCGAAGGGCTGGCAGTGCCGGAAGGCCGCGGAAGCGGGGCCCGAGGTCTGCATGCCGGACGCGTGGGCCCTGTGCCGGCCTTGCAGCGAGGACCAGGACTGCACCACGCCCTGGGGCGCGGCGAACCGGTTGT
>VGRB01000443.1 GCA_016875475.1 Deltaproteobacteria bacterium | reverse complement strand
TTTTGCGTGCGCCCCCGTCGACACGGACGGGGACGGCGTGCCGGACGTGTCGGACAACTGCCCGTCCATGCCGAACGCGAACCAGAAGGACTCGGACGGCGACGGCAAGGGCGACGCCTGCGACGCGGCGGACTCGGACGGGGACGGCGTGCCGGACGGTTCGGACAACTGCCCCTACGCCGTGAACCCGGGCCAGCAGGACTCGGACAACGACGGGAAGGGCGACGCGTGCGACCCGGCCGGGCCCGCGGACGCGGACGGCGACGGCGTGCCGGACACGGCCGACAACTGCCCGGCCGACCCGAACGCGGACCAGCAGGACACGGACGGCGACGGCATCGGCGACGCGTGCGACGAGCCGGTGGGGCCGGGCGACAAGGACAGCGACGGGGTGCCGGACTCGACCGACAACTGCCCGGACAAGTACAACCCGTGGCAGGAGGACTCGGACTGGGACGGCAAGGGCGACGCCTGCGACGCGCCGCCCGCGGACTCGGACGGGGACGGCGTGCCGGACGCCGGCGACAACTGCCCCGCGTCGTACAACCCGAAGCAGCAGGACTCGGACGGGGACGGCATCGGCGACGCCTGCGACACGCCGGTCCTGCCGCCGGACCCGGGCGCCGAGGAGTCGGTGCCGGACGGGGGGACCCCGCCCGAGCCGGTGCCGGAGAAGCCCGGCGAGGAGCAGGGCGCCCCGCCGGACGACGGGCAGCCCCTCCCCGAGCCCCAGAAGGACGCGTTCGCCGGCCCCGACCCCGCGTCCGAGCAGGGGCCGAAGCAGGACGCGAACGGCGGGCCGGACGGTGGGAAGTTCGACCTCTCCCTCCCGGGCGACAGCGGCCAGGCCGTGGTGCCCGTGCCCTCCGGCGGCAGCGGGTGCTCGGGCGGCGCGTCGCCCTCCGGTGCCGGTCTCGCGTGGGTGCTCGCCTTCGCGCTGCCGGGGATTGCAGCGCTTCGTCCCGTCCGCCGGCCGCGTTTCGCGCCGCGCCGTTGACGCCCTCTTCGCCGCGTTCGGCTTTGCGCCCGGCCATGCGGACGCGTTCTACGGGGCCGGGCACGGGTCGTGCGCCGGGTGCCGTTCGGCTGGTCGCGACCACGTCCGCAGCCCTCCTTGACACCGCGCCGCGCCTGGTTCCGCCGCTGCCGCCCCGCGACCACGGCGGTTGACGCGCCCTGCCTCGCGGTGGTTCGCGTGACACGGAGCGGGAAGGCTGGGGTTGTCGCGGGTTGCCGGTTTCGGTCGCGAGCGGTCAAGCAGGACCAGCAGGGCACGTCGAAGTTGTGCTTCTCTCTCCGGCCCGATTCGGAATATCATCCTCTGACGAAGGCTGAAGGGGGCCGATCGATGTCGCTTGTTGTCGCCATGCAGGTCCGCAACGACGACGTGGTGATCGCCGCCGATCGGCGCGGGACGTTCGGAGATCCTCGCGGCCTGGTCGCGCTCGATGAGTGTGTCTGCAAGCTGATCCCGTTCGGCGGCAACGCGGCCTTGGGAATCGTGGGGATGCCCTCTGCGGTGCTCGAACCGATCGACGCCGCCATCGCGCAGTTTGCTGCGAACCCCGGTCAGGACCGGGTGGCAGTGCTCCATCAGCACTTGCACGACTACTACAAGAGGCACTTCGGCATTCGGCCATTCGTCGCGAACGCGCCGGTCCAGGACTCGCGGCCCCAGGTCAACATCACGTACGTGGACAGGCGCCCGAGCGGGAAGGGGATCTACAGTCTTCCGTCCGAGGTCAACTTCACGCCGCTGCCGATCGGGCGTCCGTATGCCCTGGCGGGCGTTTCGCAGTACGCGCTCTATCTCTATCAGCGCCTCTGGCGCGCCGATCTTACTGCCACGGAGGCGGCACACCTTGCCTCGCTCCTGATTACCGAGACCAGCAAGCTCGATCCGAAGGTCGGCCCGGAGCCGGACGTGCTGATCTTGAAGGCGGATGGCATTTCCCGACTTGAAAAGAAGGAGGTAGATGGTATCTTGAAGAAGAACGACAAGCGGATTGCGGACCTCGCCGCGTCGTTCAAGGACGGGAGGGCGCGATGATCCCGCGAGAGATCCGGCCTGGAGTCGTGGTGCTTGTCAGCGAAGAAGAGGCGTGGGCCGAGTTGCTGACCGGCGCGCGCCCGCGAGTCGAGGAGTCCCGCACCCGCATCGTGGTGAAGCCGGGAGACGATGCTCTGTGCCTCGTCGAGGATCGCGGGGTGACCGACGAACCGCCGCCCGACCCGACTCTCTCCCTTCTCTGAACCGCTACGGCAGCAGGTTGTCCTCGATCGTCCAGACGTGATCCGTGACGCCAGCCTCCATGGTCGGGGTGCAACGCAGGGTCTTGTGGATGCGGCCGAAGTTGTACCAGCAGAAGTGTAGTGCGATCGCTGCGGCGTGGTTCTCGACCTTCTTGGAGAACCCGTTGGTAAGGCGCGTGAACAGCCCCACGCCGGGGCGTCTTCGTGACAGGGTCCCGGCGTTGTCGCGGAACCACGCGAAACCACAGGCAGGCGGACAAACGAGCCCCGCACGTCACCCCGACCACCGTTCCCACGGATTCGGCGGGTTGCGCGTCCGCCGCGGTTGGCCGCACCATGGCTTTGTCCGAGACCCTGGACCCGGCCGCCGCGTTCCGCCTACCTGGGGCGAGGAGCGCCACGCGGGCAGCGGCGTCGCGTGAGGTGCGCGGTCACCCGGCGGGTGAGCGGGCACGGACACGGGCACGGACACGAAGGACGCAGCGAACAGGTGGCGGATTCCGGATCGGCCTTCACGTTGACATGCGGCGTCACGGGGGGTAGATCTGGGTCCCAGGGCAGGCTGGCACATGACGATGCGCCCGGCCATCCTTGCAGGGGGTCGAACATGGCGTTGACGGGCACCTCTCCAGGTGGTGAAGGGCCGTGTGCGGACGGCGGCGACGCGCGCTACCGCTCGCTGTTCGAGGCGATGACCGAGGGCGTGGCCATCTGCGAGATGAAAAACGACGCGGACGGGAACCCCTGCGACTTCATCTGCCTGGACGTGAACCCGGCATTCGAGCGCGAGAGCGGCCTGCCGCGCGCGGCGGTCTGCGGCAAGGGCGTGATGAAGGCCATCCCGGGGATCGAGCCGTCCTGGATCGAGACCTGCGCGCGGGTAGTGGCGATCGGCGAGCCGGCCCGGATCGAGGGCGCCGTGGCCTCGCTGGGCCGGACCTTCCACGTGTTCGCCTACCGGACCGGTCCGCAGCGGTTCGCGGCCGTGTTCTCGAACGTGACGGAACGGCACCGGATGGAGGAGACCCTCCGCGAGAGCGAGGAGTGGTTCCGCGCGATGTTCGAACACGCGGTCGACGGCATCGTGGTCATCGGCGAGGACGGCACGGTCAGCCAGATGAACCCTGCCGCGCGCGCGTTCTTCCGGACGTCCGGCTACGTCGCGATCGGGGTGCAGTTCCCGTGGGCGCTTCGCGGCGGCGATACCCGCGAGCTTCGGGTGACGACGGAGGCCGGCGACGAGCGCGTGCTCGACGTGCGGGTCGTCGCGATGGAGGTGCTCGGTCGCAGGTGTTATCGTGCGAGCCTGCGCGACGTGACCGACCTCGCGCGGGCGCGGGAGGACCTGCGCGCCGCGGCGCTGATCGACGACCTGACACAGGTGTTCAACCGGCGCGGCCTGATGACGCTCGGCGCCAAGCAGATCGCGCACGCCCGCCGCACGAAGCGCCCCCTGTGGCTGCTGTTCGCCGACGTGGACGGGATGAAGACCATCAACGACGAGCTGGGGCACGCGAACGGCGACAGCGCGCTCCAGGACTTCGCGGACGTGCTCGTCTCGACGCTCCGCCAGTCGGACATCGTGGCGCGGATCGGGGGGGACGAGTTCGCCGCGCTGGCGCTCGACACGAACGATGACGGCGTGAAGGTCATGACCGAGCGCATCCGGACGGCCATCGAGGCCAGGAACGACCGGTCCGGCCGCCCGTACCGCCTCGCGTACAGCCTGGGCGTCGCGTGCTTCGACCCCGAGAACCCCTGCACGATCGAGGCCTTGATGGGCCTCGCGGACCGCCGCATATACGCGCAGAAGCGCGACCGCCGCATCTCGGGCGTGATCAAGGTGGTGAGGTAGGGCACCCGGGGGCTTCCCCGAACGGTCAGTACGGGAACACGCGGTCCACGAACTGCCGGAGGATCAGGAAGGTC
>VGRB01000442.1 GCA_016875475.1 Deltaproteobacteria bacterium | reverse complement strand
TTTGTCCACGCCCGTCTCGGTGTCCGTGGCGTCCTCGGGGGGCGACCACTCCTCGTCCGGGAGATCCCGGCCCTCCGCTGACGGGTCGGGCGCGACCGGGACGTCCGGGTCCGGCGCCGTGCCCCCCCCCGAGCCCTGGGAGCAGGCGGCGAGGAGGGCCAGGGTCGCTGCGATGACCAGGGCGAGCCTCATGGTTCCTCCCTCCCCGGCGTCAAGGCGCCTTGCAGAGCCCGTAGCTCGAAGTCGTGAAGACCTTCGTGCAGACGGTCTCGGCACCGTCCGAGCAGTCCGGATGCCCGGCCCCGAACGCGCCGTTCTTCGTCAGGCACAGGTTCGTGCAGGTCGCCGGCGACCCCACGCACACGCGGGCGTCCCCGCAGTACCCGTAGGACGGCGCGGACAGCGGGCACGGTTCCCCGGCCTCTGCCGGGTAGCCGGGCCAGCCGGGCGGGCCGGCGAAGCAGACGTCCACCGTGGCCTGCGTCACGACCGCGGACTGGCAGGCCTGGCCCTCGTCGCAGAGCTTGCCGCCGGCCAGGTCGCAGGCCGGCCGGCACTCGCCGATCCCGAGCGGCGTGCTTCCGGAACTCAGGCGGGCGCAGTAGTCGCCGCCCGCGCAGGCGCCCGGCGCGCCGGCGGCGGCGCCCGGCACGCAGAGCACCTCGCAACGCCCTCCGACGCACAGCAGCCCCTCGCCGCAGACGGGGCTCAGGCAGGTCAGCCCGCAGCTCGACCTCGCCACGTTCGCGCAGGCACTCGGCCACGCGGCGGCGCAACACGCCGCGTCGGCCGCGCACGTGCAGCCGCGGACGGTCGGGTCGTAGCACGTGGCGGCGCAGCAGTCGGACAGGCCGCACGGCTTGCCCTCCCCGACCTCCGCGCCGGACAGGACCACGCACGCGCCGGACGCCGGGGCGTACCAGTCGGGCGAGCACCACGCACCGGGCTCGCATCCCCCGCCGCCGAAGGGCACGCAGGGCTTGCAGCCGCCGACCAGGGTCGCGTCGCCCAGCGGGGTGCAGACGGCCCCGTCGCACCCGGACTCGCCGGGCGCGGCCGCCGGGTTGCACGGCTCCCGGCAGAACGCCCCTTCGGGTCCGCCGAGGCAGACGTTGGGGGCCCTGCAGCTCAGGCTGTAGACACCGCTCCCCGGGGTGCAGGATTGCCCGAGCGTGCGGGTCCCGGTCTCCTGCAGGCAGGCCCATACCATCGTCCCGGTCGCCACCTCCACGTGGGTGGGACGGCACGAGTCCCAGCAGCCCGGCGCGCCCGGAACGCACTCGGAGGCGCAGAAGCCCACGTCCAGCATGGCGGACGGCGTGAAGGCCGGGATGCAGGTCTTGCCGTCGACACAGGCCGGCGCCCCGCCGGGGGTGCAGGCGGGGACGTTGCACTTGCGATCCAGGCAGAGGAGGCCCGGGTAGCAGCCGGTGTGGTCCGTGCACTGCGAGCCCGCACCCCAGTAGCCCGCGGCGACGCAGGTGCCGCCGCTCCCGGCCGGCAGGCAGTTCGCCAGGGGACCGCACTCGTCCGCGAAGAAGTCGGTGCACGAGGCCGGCCCGCAGAACCCGAGCGTCTCCGAGCCCGTCCGATACAGGCACGCCTGGCCCGCCGGGCACGCCGGGTCGTTGCGGGTGCACGCCTCCAGGCATGCCTTCTCGCTCGTCAGCGGCGTGGTGACGCAGCGCGAGTCCGGCAGGGGGCAGTCGGAGTCCTTCTTGCACACCGCGCAGCGGTAGTACGACGTGTCGCACACCGGCTTGCCGGACGGGCAGTCGGCGTTGGTGGCGCACTCGACGCACTTGGACTTGGCCAGGCAGACCGGTTTCTCCCCGCCGCACTGCGCGTTGGACGTGCACGCGACGCAGACGCGGCTGCTCTGGTCGCACGCCGGCTTCCCGCCGCCGCAGTGCACGTCGGCCGTGCACTCCACGCACGATCCGTACGCGAGGAAACAGGCCGGCTTGGCAGGGTTCTTGATGCACTGGTCGTCCGCGTTGCACCACCCGAGGCAGAGGTCGAGGTCCCGCCTGCACACGAGGTCCCCCGGGCAGTCGAGGCTGTCGACGCAGTTCACGCACCTGCCTTCGGAGCAGTGCTTGCCGGTCGGGCAGTGCGCGTCCTCGGAGCAGGTCCCGCAGGTGCCGTCGGGGAGGCAGGACTCGCCGGCGGGACAATGGCCGGCGGAGGTGCACTCGACGCACAGGCCGGTCGAGGAGGCGCAGTGCGGCGTCTCCCCGGGGCACTCCGCGTCGACCGAGCACGGCCCGCAGGTCATCGCGGACGCGCTGCACACCTCGCCGGCCGGGCAGTCCGTGGACTCGGTGCACTCCACGCAGGCGTTCTCGTGGCAGGCCGGGAGGGCCGGGTCGGTGCAGTGCGATCTCCCGACGCACGCGACGCACACGCCCAGGCCCGCGACGCAGGCCGGAAGCGCCGGCGCGGTGCAGTGCGAGTCGTCCCTGCACGCGACGCACCCGCCCGTCGCGGCGTCGCAGAACGGGAAGCCGGGCGCAGCGCAGTCCTCGTCCGCCGCGCAACCCGGGAGGCCGCAGTCCCAGCAGATGACCGGCGCCGCGACCACGCCGGCGCCGCCCCCGTTCTGGAGCTGGGCGTCGTCGTTCCAGCCCCAGGACAGGACCGCGCGGTCCGTCGTCAGCGCGACGCCGTGGCGAGCGCCCAGCGCCATCGCGACCACGGCCTCGGCCCCGCCCACCACGAACGGCGACGCCGGCCAGGCCTCCACGGGCCAGTCGCCCCAGGCCACGACCTGTGCGGCGACGAGCGCGGCGCCGATCCGCTTCCCCGAGCCGAGTGCCGAGGCGACCCCGGACACCGGCACGGCGACCGGGGTCAAGGCCACGCCGCCGTCGGTCCCGTTGCCGAGCGCGCCCCGGTCGCCGCTGCCCCAGGTGACGACCGAGCCGTCCCCCTTGATGCCCATGCTGTTGTAGGAGTCGGCCGCCACGTCCGCGAGGCCGCGGATGGGGGCTCCGCCCGCGTCCACCAGGGTCGCGGGGGAGAGCTGCACCCCCGAAAGGGCCCCTCCGAGGCGTCCGGCATCGGCCTTGCCCCACCCCCAGACCCGGTCGTCCGCGGTGAGGGCCAGGCTGTGCAGTTCGCCGGCGGCGATGGCCACGACGCCCGCAAGCCCCGGGACCCTGGTGGGGGAGGAAACGGGGGAGTCCGTGTGCCCGAGCCCGCAGTTCGCGCTCAGGTTGTAGCCCCAGCACCAGACCTGGCCCGTCGTGTCGAGCACGAGGGTGTGTGCGTAGGTCATGGAGACGTCGGTCGCGACCACGCCCCCCAGGCCCGCGACCGGCACGGCCGCCTGGCCGCCGAGACTGACCCGCCAGACCGAGCCGTCGTCGCGGAGCACGGCGACGACGTCCATGCCGACCGCGGCCTTCGCCACGCGGTCGATCCCGCGCACGAGCTGGAGCCCGGTCGCCCGCGTCGCGCTCGTGAGCCTGCCGGCGACCCACAGGGTCCCGTCATCGCGCACGACCGCGGTGTGGTAGGGCCCGGCATCGACCGCGGTCACCTTGCGGTGCCGCAGGACCGGGGCCGGCGGCAGGTTCGGCTCGGCCGGGGACTCGATGGTCACGAACCCCCGCCCGAGCGCGCCCACGCCGCTGCGGCCCCACGTCCAGGGGTGCCCGTCGAGGGCGAGGGCCGCGCCGAGCTTGTCGCCGGCCACGGCCATGGAGGCGAGCGGGGCCCCGGCGACCCCGTCGCCGGTCGCGAGGTCGACCACCACGCCGGAGCCCGTCACGCCGAGTCCCGGAGCGATCGCGGCGAACGTCCTGCCGGGTGCGAGCCGCTTCGGGGAGGCGCCCCCCACGGACCACGCACTCCCCCCCTCGCGCAGGACCACGGAGGACTCGCTGCGGGCGGCCACCCGGGTACCGCACCCCGGCCCGGCCAGGGGTACGGGTTCCCGGACGGAAGCCTGGTCGACGCGGCCCCAGACCCGCAGCGACCCGTCGGCGAGCAGGGCGAGGCTGTGATACCTGCCGGCCGCGATGGCCACGGCGTCCGCGATCCCGGGGACCTGGCCGAGCGGGGCCCACGGCACGGTCGCCGGCCCCTCGCCGATCCCGGCCTGCCCGTGCTCGTTTCCGCCCCAGCAGAACACGCGGCCGTCGGCCTTGAGCGCCATGCTGTGCACGCCGCCGGCAGCCACGGCCACCACGTCCGCGGCG
>VGRB01000441.1 GCA_016875475.1 Deltaproteobacteria bacterium | reverse complement strand
GGGGGAGACGCCCCTGGTCCGCGAGACGGCGGCGCGGCTCGGGATCGAGGAGACGACCTTCGAGCGCTCGCCGCGGCCGACCGACTGCATCCTGTGCGGGCTCTGCACGCGGGTCTGCGACGCGGTCGGCCCGGCCGCGATCAGCGCCGTGGACCGCGGGATCGGCCGCGAGATCGCGCCGCCCTTCCACGACGCCCCGGCCGCGTGCGTGGGCTGCCTGGCGTGCGCGGAGATCTGCCCGACGCGCTTCATCCCGTACGAGACGTCCGACACGCGGCGCACGATCTGGGGCCGCACGTTCGAGATGCTGCGCTGCCCGAGGTGCGGGCGTGCCCACGTGACGGGCGAGCAGGCGCGCTTCTGGGAGCGGACCCGCGGCGTGCCTGCCGGCTGGATGGAGACCTGCGACACGTGCAAGCGCGCGGGCCTGGCGGCCACGGCCGCGTCCCTCGGGGCCCCCGCGCCGGTGCCGGCCGCGACCGCGACAGCCGGATCGAGGTGATCGATGGACCGGATCTACCGAGTGATCGTCGAGCGCTGCATCGCCTGCGGCAAGTGCGAGCTTGCGTGCGCGTTCGCCCACGGCGAGCAGGGGCGGCCCGGCCGCTCGCGGATCAACGTCGTGCGGCGAGGCCCCGACATCGGCACGCCGATCGTGTGCCTCCAGTGCGACGACGCGGCGTGCGTGGCGGCGTGTCCCGCGGGCGCGCTGGTCCGCAACGAGGCGACCGCCGCCATCGACGTGCTCCGCGACCGCTGCGTCCGCTGCCGGACGTGCGTGGCCGCGTGCCCCTTCGGGAACATGTTGTGGGACGAGGCCTGGCACCGGGTGGCCAAGTGCGACCTGTGCGGCGGCGACCCGAAGTGCGTCCCGTTCTGCCCGACCCGCGCCCTCGAGTACGTGCCCGCCGACCGCGCGGGGTGCGCGCCCGAGCCGATCGCCCCGGGCGTGATCCGGTGACGGGACGGACCAGGGCGGGCGGCTCGGGCACGGGGTCGGACTTGCGCGACCGGCGCGCGGAAGCGAAACCCTGGTATCATTCGTGCGATGTCCACCACGGGTGACAGGCGTGCGAGCCGGCTCGCCGACGTCCTGGCGGAGCGGGCGAGCCGGATTGTCGAGGACTTCGTGGTCCGCAGCCGCGCCCGCGGCATGGCGCAGCTCGCCGCGCCCAGCCCCGAGGCATGGGCCGAGGCCGCCACGGGGCTCGCCGAGGGCATCGTCGCCCAGGCCCGGTCCCGGACCCGCGCCCGCCCGGCGGTCGGCGCCGGCCTTCCGCCGCAGCCTCCCGGAACCCGCGACCCCGTCGCCGGCTTCGCGGTCAGCGAGGCGCGTCGCCATCGCGCCCGCGGAGTCCCGCTCCCGCTGTTCGTCGGCATGCTGAAGGAGATGCGCGACGTCTTCCTCGACCACGTCGCTTCGGCGCTTCGGCCCGGCGACGTCGAGCCGGCCCTGGCCGCGGTCCGCGCGGCATTCGATCGCTGCGAGGTCGCCGCGTGCGCGGACTGGGAGGCCGGCGCGCCGGACCGGCGGGTCGCCGAGATGCAGGCCGAGGCGCAGGCCCAGTCCGCGGAGAAGGCCCGTCTCGGGACGATCGTGGACGGCCTGCCCGTGGCGGTGCTGATGCTGGAAGGCGGCGGCGACATCAGGCTCCTGAACCGCGCCGCCGCGGCCGCGTTCCTCCCCGAGTCCGACGCCCCGGCCGGGGCCGGCGCGCGCGCGCGTCCGGAGGACGTCCTGCCGGAACTCGTGGAGGACGTCCGGGCCTTCGAGGCCGGCGGCGAGCCCGAGGCCGGCTTCGAGCGCGAGGTCCGCACGGCCGCGGGTCCGCGGTGGTTCCAGGTGCGGCTCCGGAAGACCATCGACATGAGCGAGCGGTTCCTGGGGACCGTGATCATCCTGAACGACATCACGGCCCGCCGCGCGACCGAGGACTCGCTGCGCGCCGCCCACGCCGAGCTGGACCGGCTCGTGCGGGAGCGCAGCACCGAGCTGGGGCGGGCCACCGAGACCCTGGCCACGGTCGTCCGCCACGCGCCCCTCGCCATGATCGCGACCGACCGCGAAGGCGTCGTCCGGATGTGGAACCCCGCGGCGGAGCGCATGTTCGGGTGGACGGCCGGCGAGGTCGTGGGGCGTCCGATCCCGTTCTTCCGGGAACCGGACGGCGCGGCCTTCAGGGCCAACCTGGAACGTGTCGTCTCGGGGGGGAGGGCCGTCCAGTTCGAGGTCGTGCGTCACCGCAAGGACGGGAGCCCGGTGGAGGTCTCGTCGTACGTGGCCCCGCTCCGCGGCCCCGCCGGGGAGTCCGAGGGCGCCATCGGCATCCTGCGGGACGTGACCGAGCAGCGGCGCGCGGACCAGGAGATGCGCGAGAGCGAGGAGCGCTACCGGACGCTCGTCGAGATGTGCCCGGACGCGATCATCGTCCACCAGGACGGCCGCCTCGTGTTCGCGAACCGCGCGGCCCTGGCGCTCGTGGGCGCGACGAGCCGGGACCAGCTCGTCGGCCGCCCGGTCAAGGACTTCGTCCATCCCGACGACCTGCCGCTCGTGCTCCGCCGGGTTGCCGAGATGACGGCGGGTCGGCACGTGCCGCCGGCCGAGGAGACCTTCCTGCTGCTCGACGGCTCCCCGCTCGAGGTCGAGGTCAGCGCGGCACCGACCTCGTTCCGCGGCCGCCCGGCGATCCAGGTGCTCGCGCACGACATCCGATCGCGTCGCCGGGCCGAGGCGACCATGCGCCGCCAGGCCGCGGACCTCGAGGCGCACGCGAGCGCCCTCCGCGCGCTCCGGGACATCGACCGCGAGATGGTCCAGCACCTGTACCCGGACGACGTGCTGCGGGCGGTGCTCGGCCGCCTGCCCTCGCACGTCGGCGCGGACGCCGTCGCGGTCGGGCTGCTGGACGACGACGCGGGTCGCATCGTCTCGAACCTGACGCGGACGACGGCCGGCGACCTCGTCGAGGAGGACCTCGTCGCCCTGGACCCGGCCGCGTTCTCCGAGATCGTGGACGGCCAGGTCTCGCTGTTCGTCGACCCGGTCGGCGCGGATGCCAGGGTACGCGTCGTCGGCCCGTGGGAGGGGCCACCGCCCGCGTGGTACCTGGGGGTGCCGATGGTCGTGCGCGGCCACGCGATCGGGGTCATGCACGTCGTCTCGTCGCGGCCGGGGGCCGGGAGCAGCGAGGTTGCCGAGTTCTTCCGGATGCTGGCGTGGCGGCTCGCCATCGGGATCGAGAACGCGCGCGCCTTCGCGGACACCACGCATCGCGCCGAGGTCGTGGAGCTGCACCTCGCCGCCCAGACCGGCCTGGGCCGGGAAGGCCCCGCCGGCGTGTCCGCGGAGGTCCTGGAGGTGCTCGCGCGCGCGTGCGGGACGGACCGCGCAGTCTGGTTCCGGCATGACGCGGATGCGGGCTGCCTGGTGTTCGAGTCGCACGCGGGGTTCCCCGCGGGCCTGGGCGGCGCCTCCGGCGAACGCATGTCCTTCCCCTTCGGCGAGTCGCGCGGGGTCGTGGGCGCGGTCGCGGCCTCGCGGACCCCCTGCCATGTACCGAACTGCCAGGCGGACCACCGGTGGATCACCGTGGACCCGTCGGTCCGATCGGCCTACTTCGTCCCCGTCCAGTTCGGGGACCGGCCGTACGGCGTCGTCGGCATCCTGGGCCGCCGGCCGTGGGGGATCCAGGCCTCCAACCGCGCCCTCGCGGACCTGTTCGGGCACTACGTCGGCGCCATGCTGGAGGGGGCGCGGCTGCTCGCGCAGACGCGAGAGGCGGAGCAGCGCTACCGGTCCATCTTCGAGAACGCGGTCGAGGGCATCTACCAGCGCGCGCCCGACGGGCGCCTGATCGCGGCGAACCCGGCGCTCGCGAGGATGCTCGGGTTCGGGTCCGTGGACGAGATCCTGGCCGCGGACACCGGCGGGGGCCGGCTCCTGCACGGCAGCCGGGAGCGGGAGCAGGCCTTCCGGCAGGAGCTGGAGGCGCACGGGGTGGTCCGGGGGTTCGAGTGCCAGGCGCGGCGTCGCGACGGGTCTCCGGTCTGGACGTCCGAGAACGCGCGCGCGGTCCGCGGGCCCGAGGGCGAGCTGGTCCGCGTCGAGGGACTGATCGAGGACGTGACCGAGCGGAAGGAGCTGGAGCGGCAGCTCAGGCACGCCCAGCGCATGGAGGCGGTCGGCCGACTCGCCGGCGGAATCGCGCACGATTTCAACAACCTGCTGACCGCGATCATGGGCTCAAC
>VGRB01000440.1 GCA_016875475.1 Deltaproteobacteria bacterium | reverse complement strand
ATCGACGGCTGCCCGGAGCCGGACAACGACCTCGACGGCGTGCTCGACCCGGTGGACAGGTGCCCGACGCAGCGCGGTCCGCCGGAGAACGCGGGCTGCCCGATCCTGGACGCGGACGGCGACGGGTGCCTGGACAAGGACGACCGTTGCCCGACCGAGTGGGGCCCGAAGGAGAACGGGTGCTGCCCGATCAAGGACACCGACAAGGACGGCGTGCCGGACAACGAGGACCGCTGCCCGAACGAGCCGGGCCCGAAGGAGAACGGCGGGTGCCCGTACAAGCTGATCGAGATCACGGACAAGATGATCGTCCTGAAGGAGAAGGTCTACTTCGCCTTCGGCAAGGCGACCATCAAGAAGGAGTCCCACCCGCTGCTCAACGAAGTCGCGCAGGCCCTGAAGGACCACCCGACGTTCACGATCCGGATCGAGGGCCACACGGACAGCGTCGGCAAGCCCGCGTCGAACAGGAAGCTGTCGCAGGCCCGCGCGGACTCGGTCCGCAAGTACCTGGTCTCGAAGGGCATCGCCGGCAGCCGCCTGACCGCGATCGGCCACGGCCAGGACCGCCCGATCGACGACAACTCGACGGACGCCGGGCGCGCGATCAACCGCCGCGTCGAGTTCCACATCGTGAACAGGTGATGAGGCGGCCGAGCGCCCTCCTCGCCGCCGCAGCAGCAGCGCTCGCCGCAATCGCCGACGGCACCACGGTCGCGCACGCGCAGGAAGTCGTCCATGGCCCGAGCCCGCCCGAGGTCAGGCCGGGCCGCACGCTCCACGCGGGCATGCCGTCCTGGGAGTACCGGTTCCGGCAGACCGGCATCCGGTTCGCGCACATGCGGCCCTGCGGCAAGCACAGCTTCTTCGTGTCCGACCCGTCGAACGCGCTCAACGCGGACGAGTACCTGACGAGCCTCGTGGGCTACCGGTTCCGGACGGGTGGCAGGCAGATCCTGGACGACCGATGTCACGCGGACTCGTCCTGCGCCCTGCCCCCGAAGGCGTGGTGAGCCGGTTCGGTCCGGCCATGGAGGGCGCCCGGGATGTGGCTCCTCTGGACCCTCGCGGCGTGCCTCTGCCTCGGATCGAGCGCGGCGATCCAGAAGCACGCGGTCGCGGCGCGCCTGCCCGCCCTGTCCTTCCGGACCCTGGCGCGCGAGTGGCGGCGCGTGCTGCGCGCGCTGCTGACGAGCTGGGTCTGGCTGCTCGGCCTCGTGGTCCAGCTCCCGGCGACCGTGTTCATGATCCTGGCCGTCGCCGACGGCGAGATCTCCGTGATCCAGCCGCTCGTCAACGCGAACGTGCTCGTCGCGATGCTCGCTGGCGTCGTGTTCCTCCGCGAGCGCCTCTCCGCGCTCGAGTGGACCGGCGCGGGCGTGCTCCTGTCGGGCGCGGGCATGGTCACCGCGGCCGCGATCGCGTCGCCGGGCGGCCCTGCCGCGGCGCCGGACGTCGCGGCGGTCGGATGGGTGTCGCTCGCATTCTGCCTCCCGGCCATCGCCCTGGCGCTCCTGTCGCGGCGGCTGCGCGCCCGGCCCGAGCCCGTGCTCGCCGTGGCCGCGGGCCTGTGGTTCGGCCTGTCCACCGTGTGGCTGAAGGTCCTCACGGTCCGGCTGGAAGCGGAGACCGGCCCGTTCCTCGATTCCGCGGTCGCGGTCGCGCTCGACTGGCCCCTGTGGGCGGTGGGGGCCGCGAACGTCCTGGGCTTCGTCCAGTTCCAGATGGCGTTCTCGCACGGCCGGGTCGCGGTCGTCTCGCCCCTCACCACGATCGCGGCCGTGATCCCGCCCGTGGTCGGCGGCATGGCCGCGCTCGGCGAGCCGGCGACGCCTGCCCGGATCGCAGGGATCGCCGTAATCGCGGTCGGCACCGCCCTGCTGTTCGCCCGCCCCCGTCCGGCGGACCGCGGTATGCTCGCGCCATGATGCTGCCCAGCCAGGAAGACCCGTACCTTGCGACGCTCGACGCTTCGGTCGTCGACGTCGGCCCTGACGGCCGCGAGGTCGTGCTCGACCGCACCCCGCTCCACCCCGAGGGCGGCGGCCAGCCGTCCGACGCGGGGACGGTCGCGGGCATCGAGGTCGTCGGCCTGTCCGCGCGCGACGACGGGGCCGTGGTCCACCGGCTCGCCGCGCCGATCGGCGTGCCAATCGGCGGCCGCGTGACCGTCGAGGTGGACTGGCCGCGGCGCTACGACCTGATGCAGCAGCACACGGCCCAGCACCTGCTGACCGCGACCGCGATCGCACGGCTCGGATGGCACACGATCGCCTTCCACCTCGGGCCGGACCGCTGCGACGTGGAGATGGACCGGGACTCGCTCGCGGAGGCGGACCTCGCCGCGCTCGAGGAGGCGGTCAACGCGCACGTGCGCGCGGCCCGGCCGGTCCGCGTCCGGACGGCGGCGCGCGAGGACCTGGCCGCGCTCGGGGTGCGGAGCCGGCGGCTGCCCGAAGGCCTGACCGGGCCGCTGCGCCTCGTCGAGATCGAGGGCGTGGACCTGAACACGTGCGGCGGCACGCACGTCGCGAGCACCGCGGAAGTCCAGGCGGTCAAGCTGCTCGGCACCGGGAAGCTCGCGCGCGGCACGAGGCTCTTCTTCGCCGCGGGCGGCCGGGTGCTCCGCGAATGCGACCGAGCGCTCGAACGGGACCGGGCCCTGACCCGCGTGCTGACCTGCGGCCGGGAGGAGCACGTCGGGTCGGTCGAGCGCCTCGCGGCCGACCGGCGGGACCTGGAGCGCGCGGTCAAGGCGCTGCGGGCCGAGCGGGCCGAGCGGAGCGGGCGCGACCTCGCGTCGTCGGCCGCCTCCATGCCCTCCCCTGCCGTCGCGTGGCACTCGGACGACGCGGACGCGGAGGGCCTCCGCGCGGTCGCCTTCGCGGCCCGCGAGGCGCGGCCGGACCTCCTGGTCCTCGCGACCGGGGGCGGCGACCGCGAGGGCCTCGTCCTGCTCGCCGGCCCCGAGGACCGGGTGCAGGCGGCGTGGCGGGACGTCGCGCCGCTGCTCGAGGCCCGCGGCGGCGGACGGGGCGGCGTGGTCCAGGGCCGCGCCGCCCGGCTCGACCGTCGCGCGGAGGCCGCGGCGCGGCTCGCCCCGCCGCTCCCCCCCGCCCGCGCCCCCGGCGCCGACCCCGCGGACCTCGAGTTCGACCCGGACCGGATGCGCGCCATGCTGGAGGCGGTCGGGGGCCGCGTCGTGGATCACGTCGCGTCGCTCGCCGACCAGCCTGCCTGCGGCGACACGGACGTGGACGACGAGGCGCGCGCGATGCGCGAGCCGCCGCCCGAGGCGGGCGCCGACCTCGAGCCGCTGCTCGACGCGTACTTCGGCCGCTTCCTCCCGCACACGTGGAACAGCGCGGGCCCGGGCTACCTCGCCTACATCCCGGGGGGGGGCGTGTTCACGGCCGCCCTCGCGGACCTGATCGCGGACGCGACGAACCGCTACACCGGGATGTGGCGGCCGTCCCCGATGCTCGTGCAGCTCGAGGCGAACGTGCTCGAGTGGTTCCGCGAGTGGATGGGCTTCCCCGCCGGGACCGCGGGCCTGCTGACGACCGGCGGCTCCATGGCGGGCTTCAACGCGATCGCCTGCGCGCGCGAGCGGCTGCTCGGCCCGGCGGTCCGCGACGGCACGATGTACGTCTCGTCGCAGGCGCACCACTCGATCGCGAAGTCGGCACGGCTCGCGGGGGTGCTCCCGGACCGCGTGCGCACGGTCCCGGTGGACGGCCGTCGCCGCATGCTGCCGGACGCGCTCGAGGACGCGATCCGCCGCGACCGCGCAGCGGGGCTCGTCCCGTTCCTGGCGGTCTCGACCGCGGGCACCACGAACACCGGCGCGGTCGATCCGCTCGAGGCGGTCGCGGACGTGTGCGCGCGGGAGGGCCTGTGGCACCACGTGGACGGCGCGTACGGCGCCTTCTTCCACGTCTGCCCGGAGCTGCGACCGCTGCTCGCCGGGCTGCCCCGGGCCGACTCGCTGGCGCTCGACCCGCACAAGGGCCTGTTCCTCCCCTACGGCACGGGCGCGCTGCTCGTGCGCGACGGCGACGCCCTGCGCGCCCTCCACGCGTCCGAGGCGCTCTACCTGCCGGGCGCGCCGGCCGCGGACCTCTACGACCCGACCCGCCACGGACCGGACCTGACGCGCGGCTTCCCGGGCCTCCGCGTCTGGCTGACCGTCAAGGTCTTCGGGACCGCGCGGATCCGCGCCGCGATCCGCGAGAAGCGCGACCTCGCGGTGGAGTGCGCGGACCGGCTCGCCGGCGCGCCGAACGTG
>VGRB01000439.1 GCA_016875475.1 Deltaproteobacteria bacterium | reverse complement strand
CCTGCACCCGAGCCCGAGCCCGAGCCCAAGCCCGAGCCCGCTCCCGAGGCGATCCCTGAGACGGTCGTGGCCGAGCCGCGCCCCGACGCGATCGAGGAGGCCGCGGCCCCCGACGCGCAGCCGTCGTACGACTACGTCCCGTCGAAGGACGTCGCGGTCGCCGAGGGCGGCGGTGGCTTCTCGGGCGGCGCCATGTGCTCGTCCGGCGCCCGTCCGGCATCCGGCGGACTCGCGGGCGCGGCCGCGCTCGGCCTCCTGTTCGTCGCCTTCGTGCTCGCGACCCGGGCCCGGCGGCGGCTCGTCCCGCTCGCGGCCGCGGTTGTGCCTCTCCTGGTCCCGGCCGGGGCCGAGGCGCGCCCGATCGACCTCGACCGCCACCGCCCGTCGGAGGCGGCCCGTGACGGCCTGACGCTCAGCTCGGCCGAGACGCCCGGCCACCTGTGCTACGACGTGCTGCTGCACTTCGACTACGCGTAGAACCCGCTGGTGTGGGAGACCTCGCTCGGCGACTCGTCCACGGAGTCGCACTCGATCGTCGAGCACCTCGCGGTCGGCCGCCTGACCGGGTCCATCACGTTCGTCGAGCGGCTGCTGCTCTACGGCGGGCTGTCGTTCGTCGCGATCCAGGAGGAGGGCGACGGCGCGACCCCGGCCGGCGCGATGTCCGCGGACGGCCCCGGCCTCGGCGATGCGTGGATCGGCCTGCGCGCCCGCCTGCTCGGCACCGGGAACGACGTATTCATGCTGGCGGCCCAGCTCGGCACGACCGTGCCGCTGGCGGACGCGTCGAACGCGGACCAGAACTACCGCGGCGAGGGCCAGTGGACGATCGACCCGAAGATCGTCGGCCAGTTCAACCTCGGCCCGGCCCGGCTGCTCGTCAACGTGGGCGTGCGCGCCCGGCCCGGCCAGGACGAATCGGCCCCGGGCTTCGGCCACGAGCTGACGGTCGGCGCGGGCGCGGGCGTGTGGCTCGCGAAGAAGCGCGTGATGCTCGCGGGCGAGGTCCTTTCCGCCTTCGCATTCGAGGACTTCGGCGGTCGCGAGGCCACCTCGATCGAGATGCTCGCGGGCGTGAAGTACTTCTCGCGCCTGGGCGTGACGGCCGGACTCGGCCTCGGGACCGGGCTCGCCCGCGGCGTGGGCAGCCCCGACGTGCGCGCCCTGGCCATGCTCGGCTGGGCGCCGTCGTGCGAGAAGGCCCCGCCGCCGAAGCCCGCCTGCGACGCGGACGCGGACAAGGACGGCGTGTGCAGCCCCTGCGTCGCGGCGCAGGGCCGCCAGGCGGAGTTCGCGTCCGTGTGCAAGGGGGACGACCAGTGCCCGGACCAGGCCGAGGACAAGGACGCGTTCGAGGACGCGGACGGCTGCCCGGACCCGGACAACGACAAGGACGGGATCCTCGACGCGGCGGACGACTGCCCGCTCGAGCCCGAGGACAAGGACGGCTTCGTGGACGGCGACGGCTGCCCCGAGGACGGCCCGCTGCCCGCGGTCCAGCCGTTCGGCCGCCTCTCGGACGACGATTCGACCGAGCCGTTGAAGACCGTCCGGATCGGGTGCAAGGAGATCAAGGCCGACTGGAGCGTCTTCTTCGAGACCGGCAAGGCCGAGATCATGGCGCAGAGCAAGACGGACCTGGATCAGGTCGTCGAGACCCTGACCGCGACCCCGGACATCCGGAAGGTGCGGGTCGAGGGGCACACCGACTCCAAGGGCAACCCGAAGTCGAACCTGAAGCTGTCCGACGCCCGCGCCCAGGCGGTGCGCGACTACCTCGTGTCCCGCGGGATCGACGCGGCGCGCCTGGAATCCAAGGGCTACGGCCAGACGAAGCCGGTCGCATCGAACAAGACCGAGGAGGGCCGCGCGAAGAACCGCCGCGTCGTGTTCGCGATCGTCCATCGGGACAAGGCGTGCGACAAGGACGTGCCGCCCGGCTGCGAGGAGTTCACCTTCCGCGGCCACGTGAACTTCGAGACCGCCTCCGCGAAGCTGAAGGCGACGTCGTTCCCGACGCTCGACAGGCTCGCGGATCTGCTCCGCGAGGCAAGGTTCGCGAAGCTCATCGAGGTGTCCGGCCACACCGACGCGGCCGGCAAGCGGGACTACAACCGGAAGCTGTCCGCGGACCGGGCGATCTCGGTGCGCGAGTACCTGGTCGGGAAGGGCGTGGACGCGGCCGTGCTGAAGGCGCTCGGCTACGGCTACGACCGGCCGATCGCGGACAACGCGACCGTCGAGGGCCGGTTCCAGAACCGCCGCGTCGAGTTCGTCGTGCTCGAGAAGGCCGACGCCTGCGTGCCCAAGGCGAAGTAGGATCCGGCCGTCGATCGACGGCGGGAGCCGGTGACGCCGACCGCATCACGAAAGGGACGTGTCCCCGCCCTGGACGGGCTTCGCGCCATCGCCGTCCTCCTCGTCATGTTCTTCCACTTCACCGCGGGCTGGCCCGCCGACCCGTCCGGCGCCGCGTCCGTGCTCGCCGGCGTCTTCTCGGTCGGCTGGTCCGGGGTGGACCTCTTCTTCGTGCTGTCCGGGTTCCTGATCACCGGCATCCTGCTCCGGACGCGCGGAAGGCCCGGCTACTACGAGGACTTCCAGGCCCGGCGCGTGCTCCGGATCTTCCCGGTCTACTACGCGACCCTGGCGCTCGTCCTGTGGGTGATCCCGGCCCTCGTCCCCGGCGTGCCGGTCCAGCCGGTATGGGACCGCCAGGGCTGGCTGTGGACGTACACCGCGAACCTCGGGATGATCGCGCACGGCGGCCTCGCCATGGGCAACGGGACCGTCGAGTTGAACCACCTGTGGAGCCTCGCGATCGAGGAGCAGTTCTACCTCGCGTGGCCGATCGCGGTCCTCCTGCTGCCACGCCGCGGCGTCGCGGTCCTGGCCGCCGCCGTGGTGGTCGCGAGCCCGCTCGTCCGCGCCCTCGGCGGCCTCGCCCCGATGACCGCATACCTGCACACGCTGGCGCGGCTCGACGGCCTGATGGTCGGCGCCCTGATCGCGGTCGCGGACGCGTCCGGCCTGCTCGCCCGACCCGCCGCGGCCCGCGCCGCCGGGGTCGCCGCCTTCGTCCTCCTCTGCGGCGTCGCGGCGCTGGCCGTCTTCGACTCCCCGGCGTTCGTCGCGAGGCCGATGCAGGTCGCGGGTTTCTCGATGCTCGCCCTCGGCTACGGCGCGCTCCTCGTCGCGACGCTCGGCGCCGCCCGGGGGGACGGTCCCGGGGCCGCGCCGGGGGACGCCCCGGGGGCCGCGCCGCAGGCCGCGCCGGGAGCCGCGCCGGGAAACGCGCCGGGGGCCGCGCCGCAGGCCGCGCCGGGGGACGCGCCGCAGGCCGCGCCGGGGGACGCGCCGGGGGACGCGCCTGGGGCCGCGCCTGGAGCCGCGCCGGGGGACGCGCCTGGGGCCGCGCCTGGAGCCGCGCCGGGGGACGCGCCGGGGGACGCGCCGGGAGCCGCGCCGGGGGACGCGCCGGGAGCCGCGCCGGGGGACGCGCCGGGGGACGCGCCGGGGGACGCGCCGGGGGACGCGCCGGGGGACGCCCCGGGGGCCGCGCCGGGGGCCGCGCCGCAGGCCGCGCCGGGGGACGCGCCGGGAGCCGCGCCGGGGGCCTCGCCGGGAGCCGCGCCGGGGGCCTCGCCGGGGGCCGCGCCGCAGGCCGCGCCGGGGGACGCGCCGGGGGACGCCCCGGGAGACGCACCGGGGGACGCGCCTGGAGCCGCGCCGCAGACCGTCCGCGAGGGCCTGCTCGCGCGCGTCCTCGGGTGGCGCCCGTTCGTCGCGATCGGCGAGTGCTCCTACGGCGTCTACCTGCTCCACGTCCCGGTGATGGGCTTCGCGCACGCAGCCTTCCCGCGCGACGCCCTCGCGGCCGCGACCGGCTCCCCGGTCCTGGCCATGGCCGCGTCCGCCGCGGCGCTTTCCGCCGTCGCGATCGCGCTGGCGTGGGCAAGCCGCCGGTGGTTCGAGGCGCCGATCGAGCGACTCAAGGGCCGGTTCGGGGCGGCTGCATAGCCCGCCCACCGACGGGAGGCCCGACGGCTTGTCGTCGCGAGCCGTCCGGCGCGTGCCGGTCTCGTCCACGGGCGGCCCCTTGCCGCTCCGCGACCTTCGCGTGCGCGGTTTCCGTCCGGCGCGTGCCGGTCTCGTCCACGGGCGGCATCCCCGTGGGGACGTCGACGCCGGTGACGCACGACGCCGGAGGGACGCACGGCGAGAAGGCCGGAGGCGCGCCGTCGAGCCGGGGCACCCCAAATCGTCGGTCCGACGCAGCCGGGGGCGAGCGGATGGCCGAGCGGTTTCGCGGATCCCCTTTGCGGCCCCCGGGCCGCAAAGGGGGGGG
>VGRB01000438.1 GCA_016875475.1 Deltaproteobacteria bacterium | reverse complement strand
AAGCCGTGCGTCCCGGGGGGCAAGGACCACGGGCTGAGGAGCCGGATGCCCGAATTGGGCAAGTCCGGATCTGTGGGAGCCCCGGGCGGGCAACCGCCCGGGGCCACCCGGCAGCGTGCCCTTCGCTTCAATACGATCTGTCGCCATGCGGTGTTCGAATGGCAGGCGGACTCTTGCGATCGGATGGGTTAGCTGCTAACATCGGAACCCGAGTTCCGGTTGGAGGCCCGGTGAAGGCTCCGAAGCTGGGGCGGCTGGAGTTGCTCGGTCGCGTCGCGCGCGCGGTCGAGACTGGCGAGTACAGGATCCTGCCGCACGCGCGAAGGCGTTGCTCGGAGCGAGAAGTCGCCGTTCCGGACGTTGAGGCGGCCCTGGAGAAGGGGCGGTACGTGCCGCGCCGGGACCGTTTCGACGAACGGCTTGCGAGTTGGAGCTACTGCTTCGAGGGCGCGTCAGTCGACGGCGAACCGCTCCGGGTCGTGGTGGCGTTCGAGAACTGGATGCTCGTGGTCACGGTCGTCCTGCTGGGACGCGGCGAGGAGGGCTGACCCATGGCGAACGTGCTCTTCATGGAGTTGGGTTTCCCCGTGGTTCTGGTGAATCCACGGATGGTGGAGGTGCGCGGGGAACGAGTGCCGGACGTGAACCTTCGACAGCTCCAGGACGTGGCTTTCCGCCTGCTCGTGGGGAAGCCTGGGCGTCTGACGGGTTCCGAAGTGCGCTTCATCCGGAAGTACCTCCGGATGCGTCAAGCGGACCTGGCGAGGGTGCTGAACATGGCGAACCACTCGGTGGTTTCCCAGTGGGAGTCCCGAGGGGACGACGCGGCTGGGATGGACTACAACACCGAGGTGCTCCTTCGGGTATGGATGGCCGCACGGGTGGGACTCGCGGACCGGCTGCTGGATCTTCTGGAAAAGGATTTGAAGGGCCTCTCGTCGGATGCTGCACGCCAGCCGATCGAGATCGCGCTCGACAAGGCGGCGTGAGATCAGCCGGGGCTTGCGTGCGCCGAACGGCTGGAGCGCAAGCTGCAAACCCTGGCGACCGCCGCAGGCGGGCGGCCGGCGCGGCAGTTGCCGGCGCCGACGCGATACGGATACCACGTCTCTGCACCGGACGCGCCGGGGCGCGAAGCGCCTGGCAACTGCCGTGACGGCAAGGGTTTGTCAGCTTCACGCTGGTTCGACCTCGTCTCCTCGGCGCACTGGGGCCCTGGGGCCCTGACGGCCGGTGCGCCCGGCGCCGCGCGCGCCGACGGTGTCCAAGCGAGGTCCCCGCACCGTCCCGCAGGATCCGGAGTCGCGGCGCCGACGGGGCCTGGACCGCAGGGAGCGTGCCGCGCGCGGTGGGATGGGATGGCCACTACGCCGATACGTAGCCGTCGCCGCTAAGGGCGAAGGCCCCGACCCCGGCGTCCCGAAGAGCCGGATGTGGGACCCACAAGTCCGGTTCTGCGAGAGCCCGGGGGGGGCAACCCCCCCGGGCTACTCGACCTTCATCCGAGACCAATCGCGCCGCCTCGGTCGGCGCGATTAGAAGTAGTCTCTCGAAGGATGACGGAACGGCCCGCCCAGTTCGTGGAACCGCCGCGCCTTCACGCTCGTCACGCCGTCCCGGTTCTGGAGCCGCCCCTCGAACCCGAGGAACGACGCGGTGGACAGGAGCGCGCGGTTCGCGGTGAACAGGTCCGGGGTGACCACGACGTTCGCGAAGCCGGTCTCGTCCTCCACGGTCGCGAAGTAGAAGCCCCTGGCCGTGCCCGGGCGCTGGCGGACCAGGATCATCCCGCCGACCTTGACCCAGCGGCCGTCGGCCATGCCGTCGAGCGCGGACGCGGGCAGGAACCCGCTCGACGCCAGCCGCTCGCGGAGGAACGACACGGGGTGCGGCCCGGTCGTCAGCCCGGTGCCCTGGAAGTCGGCCAGCATCTCGTCCGCGGAGGTCATCGGGGGCAGGGCGGGATCGGGGGTCTCGCGCACGGTCCCGCGCAGCAGGTCGCGCGCCGCGCCGGCTGCGAGTGCCTGCCACATCGCGTCGCGACGGCCGCCGCTCCCGAGGGCCGCCAGCGTTCCCGCCTCGGCCAGCGCGAACAACTCGGCGGACGTGGCGCCGCTGCGGCGGCCGAGGTCGGTCACGCCCTCGAAGGGCCGGATCGCGCGCTCCGCGACGATCGCCTCGCCGGCGCGTTTCGAGAGCCCCTTCACGTACTTGATGCCGAGGCGGATGGCCATGGCGGGGACCGCGTCGGTCGGTCCCCGGGGGGGGGCGCCGCACGACTCCAGCCCGCAGTCCCACCCGGACACGGTCGCGTCCACAGGCCGCACCTCCACGCCGTGCCGGACCGCGTCGTTGACCAGCGTGGCCGGGTGGTAGAAGCCCATGGGCCACTGGTTCAGCAGGGCGCAGCAGAACGCGGCAGGGTGGTGGACCTTCAGCCAGGCGCTCGCGTACGCGATGAGCGCGAACGACGCGGCGTGGCTCTCCGGGAAGCCGTACAGCGCGAAGGACTCGATGGAACGGACGATCTCCTCCTGCGCAGCGGGCGGGATCCCGTTGCGCGTCATCCCTTCGTGGAGCTGCCCGACCATCCGGTCCATTCGCGACTTCGATCGTCGCGACCCGAGCGCGCGCCGCAGCTCCTCGGCCTGCCCGCCGGTGAAGTCCGCGACCGCCATGGCCATGCGCATGAGCTGCTCCTGGAACAGCGGCACGCCTAGCGTGCGCGCGAGGATCGGCTCGAGCCTCGGGTGCGCGTACGTCACGATCTCGCGGCCGGCGCGGCGGTTCAGGTAGGGGTGGACCATCTTCCCGACGATCGGGCCGGGCCGGATGATCGCGACCTCGACGACGAGGTCGTAGAAGCGCTCCGGCTTCATCCTGGGCAGGGTGGCCATCTGGGCGCGGGACTCGACCTGGAACACGCCGACCGTGTCCGCCTTGCGGAGCGCCGCATAGACCGCGGGGTCGTCCGGAGGCAGGTGCGCGAGATCGACCTCTACCCCCTCGTGGCGGCTGACGAGCCGGACCGACTCGTCGATCGCGGCGAGCATCCCGAGCCCGAGCAGGTCGACCTTGATGAGGCGCAGGTCCGCGACGTCGTCCTTGTCCCACTGGATGACCGTGCGGCCCGGCATGCGTGCGGGCTCCAGCGGCACCACGCGGTCGAGCCTCCCCCCCGCGATGATCAGCCCGCCGTTGTGCTGGGACAGGTGGCGCGGCAGGTCGCGCACGTCCTCGAACGCGTCCATGAACCGGACCACGCGCGGGTCGGCCGGGTCGAGACCCGCCTCGCGCACGCGTGCCGCGAGCCCGTCCGCCTCCTCGCGATGAGCCTTGTGCTCCCGGTATCCGAGCAGGTGCGTCAGCCGGTCGATGCGAGCGTGGTCGAGCCCGAGCACCTTGCCCACCTCGCGCGCGGCCATGCGCGCCTGGTAGGTGATGACGGTCGCGGTCATCCCGACCGACCGCTCGCCGTAGCGCTTGTAGACGTACTGGATGACCTTCTCGCGGTCGTCGCCCGACGGCAGGTCGAGGTCGATGTCGGGCCACTCGCCGCGCTCCTCTGACAGGAACCGCTCGAACAGCAACTCGAACGCGATCGGGTCGACCGCGGTGATGCCGAGCGAGTAGCAGACGGAGGAGTTCGCCGCGGACCCGCGCCCCTGCGCCAGGATCCCGTTCTCCTTGCAGAACCGGGCGACGTCCCAGACCAGCAGGAAGTAGCCCGCGAGGTCGAGCTTGTGGATCAGGTCCAGCTCGTGCGCGACCTGGCGCATCACGCGCGGCGTGACCGGGCGGTAGCGCTCGCGCACCCCGCGATGGACCAGGTCGTGCAGCAGGCTGAACTCGGTCTCGCCGGGGGGGGCAGGGAAGCGCGGGAACGAGTACCCCGTGCCGTCGAACGAGCAGGCGAGCCGCTCGGCCAGCCGCGCGGTCTCCCGGATCGGGCCCGGGTCGTCCGCGAAGCGTGCGGCCATGCCGGCCGGCGTGTCCAGGTGCAGCCGGTGCGCGGGCGCGAGCCTGCGGCCCGCCGCGTCCAGGGTGACGTGCTCGCGGATCGCGGCCAGGACGTCGTGGACGCGGCCCCGGTCCGCCGAGTGGTAGCGCACGTCGTTCGTCGCGATCACGGGCAGCCGGAACGCCGCGGCCAGGTCGCGCAGGAGGCGGTTCGAGTGCTCCTCCGCGCGGTCCCCGTGGCGCTGCACGTCCAAATACAGCCGGCCCGGCCCCATCACGGCAGCGAGGCGCCGGACGGCCTCGGCGGCCGCGCCCTTCCCGCCGGCCCGCGCGGCGTCCGGCCGGCCGCCTCCCCACCGCGCGGCCGGCGGCACCGGCCCGTCCGCGTGCTTCCCGCCCCC
>VGRB01000437.1 GCA_016875475.1 Deltaproteobacteria bacterium | reverse complement strand
CCGAGTACGGTCTCTACACGAGCGCGTACGGGTGGTTCAACGTCTTCCTGGCGATGCTGATCCTCGGGGGGGTGATCCTCGACAGGATGGGCGCCCGGTTCGCCGGCACGCTGGCGTCGGTCCTGATGCTCGCGGGCACCGGCCTGAACTGGTGGGCCATGCTCCCGACGACCTTCCCGGGGCAGGAGCTGTTCGGGGCGAGGACGCAGGTCGTCCTCGCCGCCATCGGCTACGCGATCTTCGGGGTCGGCCTGGAACTGTGCGGGATCACGGCGACCAAGATCGTCGCGCGGTGGTTCAAGGGCTACGAGCTGGCCCTGGCCATGGGCCTCCAGGTGGCCATCGCCCGGATCGGGACGGGCCTCGCGCTGGGGGGGTCCGCCCCGATCGCGTCGGCGCTGGGCGGCGTCGCGATGCCCGTCGGGGTCGGCGTGCTGCTGCTCGGCGTCGGGCTTGTCGCCTTCCTTGTCTATTGCGTGATGGACCGCCGGCTCGACGCGTCCACCCCGCCCTCGGCGGTGGGCGACGACGAGAAGTTCCGCATCTCGGACATCGCGGTGATCCTCCGCAGCCGCGGGTTCTGGCTGATCGCGATCCTGTGCGCGCTGTTCTATTCGGCCGTGTTCCCGTTCCTGAAGTACGCCTCCGACCTGATGGTGCAGAAGTTCGGCCTGGCCGAGGAGGTCGCGGGCCTCATCCCGGCCATGCTGCCGTTCGGCACCATGCTGCTCACGCCCGTGTTCGGCCGCTACTACGACAAGAAGGGCAGGGGCGCGTCCATGATGGTGCTCGGGTCCGCCCTGATCCTGGCTGTCCACGTCCTGTTCACCCTCCCGGCGCTGAACCACTGGGTGATCGCGGCGTTCGCGATGCTCGTCCTGGGCGTCGGGTTCTCGCTGGTGCCGTCGGCCATGTGGCCGTCCGTCCCGAAGCTGATCCCGGAGCGCCAGCTCGGCACCGCCTACGCGCTGATCTTCTGGCTCCAGAACCTGGTCGCGCTGACGTTCGCGCCGCTGATCGTCGGGTGGGTGCTCGACCGGTTCTGCGTGACCGGCCGCGACAAGGTGACGCAGGTCGTGGACGGCGTGAGCCGCGAGGTCGAGATCGTCGGCTACGACTACACGCTCCCCATGGGGATCTTCGTGCTGTTCGGCGTGCTCGCCGTCGTGGTCGCCATGCTGCTCAAGGCCGAGGACCGGCGGAAGGGGCACGGCCTGGAGCTTGCGAACCAGAAGTAGGAGGGCACGAGTGGAACCGACCGCAGTGAACGAGGACGTGGTCGCCCGGACCGCGCAGCGCTGCCGCGACCGGGGCATCCTGATCCCGACCTTCGCGCAGATGAAGGACCCGAGCCTGATCCCGCGGCACGTGCTCGACGAGCTGAAGACGGTCGGGCTGTGGGACGTCCACCCGCGCAACCTCTTCCGGATCTCGTGGAAGAACGACCCGGAGACCGGCCTGTTCCACGGCGTGAACCACTTCGAGGTCCCGCGCGAGCTGACCGGCGTGCGCGCCCGCATCGTCGGGCTGGTCGGCAGGTTCTTCCCGACCGGCGCCCACAAGGTCGGCGCGTCGTTCGGGTGCCTCGCGCCGCGGCTGGTCACGGGCCGCTTCGACCCGACCCGCCAGAAGGCGGTCTGGCCGTCCACGGGCAACTACTGCCGGGGGGGCGCGTTCAACGGCGCGCTCCTCGGCTGCACGTCGATCGCGATCCTGCCCGAGCAGATGAGCCGCGAGCGCTTCGAGTGGCTCAGGTCGATCGGGTCCGAGGTGATCGCGACCCCGGGGTGCGAGTCGAACGTCAAGGAGATCTACGACAAGTGCCACGAGCTGGTGGCCACCCGCGGCGACGAGGTCGTGATCCTCAACCAGTTCGACGAGTTCGGGAACGGCGCGTGGCACTACGAGGTGACCGCGTCCGCGATCCGCGAGGTGTTCGAGGGGATGGCCGGACCGCGCGATCGGCTGGCGGCCTACGTGTCGTCAACGGGCTCGGCCGGCACGATCGCGGCGGGCGACCGGCTGAAGGAGTGGTTCCCGGGTTGCCGCGTGGCCGCGGCCGAGGCGCTCCAGTGCCCGACCCTGCTCATGAACGGGTTCGGCGCGCACCGGATCGAGGGGATCGGCGACAAGCACGTCCCCTGGATCCACGACGTGCGCAACACGGACATCGTGGTCGCGGTCGACGACGCGGACCCCATGGCGCTGATCCGGCTGTTCAACGAGCCCGCGGGCCGCGAGGTCCTGGTCCGGCGCGGCGTCCCCGCGGACGCGGTCTCGCGCCTCGACCTGCTCGGCATCTCCGGCGTGGGCAACCTCTGCGCCGCGATCAAGTGCGCGAAGCGGCTCGAGCTGGACGAGCACGACGTGGTCTTCACGATCTTCACCGACTCGATCGGGATGTACGGGTCGCGGCTCGAGGAGGCGCGCGCCGCCGAGGGGCCCTACGACGCGGTCCGCGCCGAGGTCGACCTTCACGCGCACCTGTGGGGCCTGAAGACCGACGCGATGGCCGAGCTGGACACCCCCGGCCGCCGCGCGGTCCACAACCTCAAGTACTACACGTGGGTCGAGCAGCAGGGCAAGGACGTGGCCGAGCTGAACGCCCAGTGGGACGACTGGCGGGCGTACTGGCCGGAGCGGTTCGGGCGGGCGGCGGAGTACGACCGGCTGATTGAGGCATTCAACGGACGGTTGTAGGATCCGGGCGGGGGGTCGGGTACGGGGAGGACGATGAAGCGCTGGCTGTTGGCGGTGGCTGCGGGGATGATGGTCGCCGGGTGCGCCGGGGGGGAAGGCCCGCGCGGGCGGGCCGCCATCGACGCGTTCGGCGCCGCGGGCGCGGCTCCGGCCGGCACCGAGCTGCCCCTCGTGGTCGAGGGCGACCCGCAGACGTCCGAGCGCCTCGCGGACATGGGGATCGGGCTCGGCTTCATCGCGGTCCTGTGGCTGATCGGGCTGCTGATCTCCAGGTCGATCAAGGGCTTCCGGTCGTACGCCCTGCCCGCGCTCGGCGTCGCGATCATCGCGGTCTTCTTCACGCGCGGGTCGTTCTTCGGGTTCAAGTCGGTCACCCTGGACGACAAGGGCGTGGCCGTGGCCATCCACGGCGGCGAGGACCAGCGCATCGAGTATGCCGAGGTGACGTCCGTGAGCGTCGCCCCGGCGCCGGTCTTCCCGGTGGTGACCGACGCGCGCGAGCTCGTGCTCGAGGGCGGCGGCAGGCGGGTCGGGATCCCGTTCTTCGTCCCCGACCGTGACCGGATCGCCGCGCTGCTCCGGACGAAGCTCCCGCAATGACGCGCAGCCCGCTCACGATCGCGTTCGACGCGGCCCTCCTGGCCGGCGACTTCGCGATCGGCACCCTGCTCGCAGGCACGATCGACGCGGTGCTGACCGGCGATCCGGCCGCGGACACGACGATCGGCCGCGCCGTCCCGTGGGTTGTGCTCGGGGCCGTGGCCGCGCACGTGGTCGCGCTGGCGACGTTCAAGGACGTGCTCGCCCGGCGTCCTGCCCCCCCCGGCAAGGCGGGCACCGCGACCCCGTGGACCGTCTGGTTCTTCGCGATCCTGGTCGCGATGATCCTGACCACCGGTGCATGGGGCGCCGTCGCGTCCATCACGCGAACGGCCGACGGGACGCTCGGCGTCGTGGTCGGGATCGCGGGGCTCCTCTTGATCGCGCCGCTCTACGGCCGGCTGAGCATGCGCGCGCTCCGCCCGGCGCCCGAGGGCGCCCCCGAGCCGGCGCGCGGCCGCACGACCGCGTGCCTCGCGATGATGGTCCCGCTCGGGGTGCTCGCACTCGCGCCGGCGGACGGCCTCGCGGCCCGGGCGGGCGTCGGCGCATTCGAGGGCCCCGCGGCGCAGCTGCTCGCCGCGCTCGCCGGCGGCGCCGCGCTCGCCGGCCTCGGCTGCCTCCTGGCCTGGTGGCCGCGGTGGCTCGCCGTGCGCGCCGCCGGGCACGGCCTGTCCGGCCGCGCCTTCTTCGCAGGCCTCTGGATCTCCTATTTCGTCCGTCTCGCGGACGAGCCCTTCCGCGGGTGGTTCCGGGGATAGCCGCTCCCGCCGCCCGGGTGGTAGGATCGGCCCGGCTCGCGAAGGGCATCCGATGAACGGAACCGCGCACGACGAAGCCGGCCCGGACCGCCGCCCCGCACCGTATCACGACGCGGGCGAGCACCTGTTCGAGCACATGGTCCTGCTGCGCCTGTTCCTCCAGCGGCACCTCGTCCTGTTCACCGACCGCTACCTCGACTCGAAGGGCCGCGAGACCGATGCGTTCGCGAGCCGCCGCGAGGTCGAGGCGTTCCTGGGCATGGAGCCCCCCGGCCCGGACGCGGCCGCGCAGGTGGCGGCCCC